>JAEKLK010000076.1 GCA_019509895.1 Betaproteobacteria bacterium
ACCAGCAATCCGCTGTGAGACCCGCCGCCGCCATCCCGGGCATGAATTGAAACCGGCACCTGCTGACGCGGGAACCGCTAGGCAGCGCCAAGCACGGCTTCCGAAGTCGGATGGAGCGGAAGCTTGGGTCCGCGGATGACCATACTGGAGACCATACGCATGCCCGCATTTATCATCCAGACCTTCAGAGTCAATTACTTAGGCGTAGTCTTACCCTAATTCGATTTTATGTTCGTGCACGAGCCCGAACGCAAGACCGCGGTGCTGGCGGAGCACGAGGTGGTCGTGCTCGGCGGCGGACCCGCCGGCATCGCCGCAGCCGCGGCCGCGGCGCGCGCCGGGCGCTCGACGGTGCTGGTCGAGCGCTACGGCTTTCTCGGAGGCGCCGGCACGGCGGCGGGGTTGGCGAACTTCTGCGGGCTGCATGCGAAAGTCGAAGGCGAGCACCGGCAGGTGGTGCATGGCATCGCCGACGAGGTGCTCGCGCGGCTGAAGAGCATGGATGCGCTCGCCGCGCCGCATTCGCTCTTCGGCGGCCGCATCCAGGCTCAGGCGTACGACGTCTCGGCGTACAAGCTCGTGGCCGACCAGTTGCTCGCCGAGGCGGGCGTGCGCCTTCTCTTCCACGCACTCGCAGTCGGCTATCGCGACGGTCACCTGCTGGTGGAAACGAAGTCCGGCCGCCGCGCCATTGCCGGCCGTGTCTTCATCGATTGCTCGGGCGACGGTGATCTCGCGGCGTGGATGGGCGCGCCCTTCGAGGTCGGCGACGGCGAGGGCAACATGCTGTACCCCTCGACCATGTATCGCATCGGCGGCGTCGACCCGGCGCGCGCCGGCAATGCCTGGGAAACGATCGCCGCGCGCATGGAGGAAGCCGAGCGCTCGGGCCGCCGCTTTCCGCGCAAGAAGCCCATCGTGCGGCCGCAGCCCAATCCGGTCGAATGGCGCGCGAATCTCACGCAGATCCGCAATCCCGACGGCACTGCGGTGAGCGGCATCGACGCCCTGCAGCTCGCATGGGGCGAGGCCGAAGGCCGGCGGCAGGTGTGGGACACATTCCGCTTCATTCATGAGACGACACCCGGCTTCGAGCGGGCGTACATCGCCGACATCGCGCCACAGATCGGCATCCGCGAGACGCGCCGGATCGGCGGCGTCTACGCCCTCACCGAGACCGATGTGCTCGACTGCGCCGATTTCCCGGACTCGATCGGCGTCAACGGCTGGCCGGTCGAGGAGCACAAGGCGGGCGACGTGGAGTTTCGCTTCCAGCGCGCCGCGCGCGGCTACAACCAGCTGCCCTACCGCATGCTCGTGCCGCTCGAGGTCGAGAACCTGCTCGTCGCCGGGCGCTGCGCCTCCATGACGCACGGCGGCCAGTCGGCGGCGCGCGTCTCCGGCGCCTGCTTCGTGATGGGACAGGCGGCGGGCAGCGCCGCGCACCTCGCGATCACCATGGGCGTGGCGCCGCTGGACATCGACACCGGCGAGCTGCACACCCACCTGATGCAGAATGGCGCATGGCTCGGCTGACGGTGAGGCGCATCGCCGGCGCGCTCGGCGCGGAGATCGGCGATGTCGATCTGCGCGAGCTCACCGACGACGAGGTGGTCGCCATCCGCGCGGCGTGGCTCGATCACGTGGTGCTCTTCTTCCGCGACCAGGCGCTCGCGCCGGCGCAGTTCATGGCGTTCGCGAAGCGCATCGGCCGGCCGATCGAGTACCCGTTCGTCAAGGGGATCGCCGGCTTTCCGGAAATCATCGAGGTGAAGAAGCTCGAGCACGAGAAGGTGAATTTCGGCGGCGTGTGGCACTCCGACACCGCGTACCTGGAGGAGCCGCCGATGGCCTCGATGCTGCTCGCACGCGAGGTGCCGCCCCGCGGCGGCGATACACTCTTCGCCAACATGTACCTGGCCTACGAAACGCTCTCGGAGGGCATGAAGCGGCTGCTCGATCCGCTCTGGGCGGTCAATTCATCCGCGAAGGCCGACGTCACGCGCACGCGCGAGGACCGGCTGAAGACCGACGCGCGCGACGAGGTCGGCAAGGAGCTCGTCGCCGAGCATCCCGTGGTGCGCACGCATCCGGAGACGGGGCGAAAAGCGCTGTATGTCAATTTTGCGCACACCGCGCGCTTTCGCGGCATGACCGAGAAGGAAAGCGCGCCGCTCCTCGACTATCTCTTTCAGCACCAGGTGCGGCCTGAGCATACCTGCCGCTTCTCGTGGCAGACCGGCTCGCTCGCGCTCTGGGATAACCGCTGCGCGCAGCACAATCCAATCAACGATTACCACGGCTATCGCCGGGTCATGCAGCGCATCACGCTCGCGGGCGAGCGCCCGCGTCAATAGGAAACTGAAGCGAACTGAGAGGAGGGGATATGCACGAGCAACTAGTGGCAATGGCACTGGCGTACGCGCCGAAGGCGCTGGTCGCGGCGGCGATGCTCGCCGTCGGCTGGTTTACCGCGAGCTGGATCAGCGGCGCTACGGGGCACAGGCTCGAGCGCCATGAGCTCGAGCCGCCGGTGCGCACGCTGCTGCTGGCGGTCCTGCGGGTGCTGATCCTCGGGCTCTTCGTCATCATGGCGCTGGAGAACATCGGCGTCGAGCTCCTGCCGCTGATCGCCGGCCTCGGCGTCGCTGGCGCGGCGGTGGCCCTCGCGACGCAGGGCGTGCTCGGCAACATGGTCGCCGGCCTCACCATCATTTTCTCCAAGCCGTTCCGCGTCGGCGAATACATCGCCATTGCCGGCGTGTCGGGCGAGGTGCTCGAGGTCCGACTCTCTAGCACCATCCTCGGGCAGGCTGATCTCTCGCGCGTAGTGGTGCCCAACCGCAAGATCGTCGGCGAGACGCTGCACAACTACGGCAAGATCCGGCAGCTGGTGATCGAGGTGCCGATCGCCTATGACGTGGACATCGAGCAGGCGATCGATACCGCACAGGCGGTGCTGCGCGCCAATCCGCGCGTGCTGCGCGACCCGGCGCCCGGTGTCGGCGTGGCGCGGCTGCGAGATATCGGCGTGACGCTCGGCGTCGTGTCGTGGGTCGCGGGGGCGGATCTCGGCCCCGCTACCGGCGAGCTCAACCAGGCGCTGTTCGCAGCGCTGCGCAACCGCAAGCTGCTGCGGAGTCTGGCCGTGCCGGTCGCCGCCTAGGGAAGCGCTCTCGCTTCGTCGTCCCCGCGAAGGCGGGGACCCAGTTTTCAGCAGTCAAAAACAAACGGGGTCCCCGCCTGCGCGGGGACGACAACGGTTACTTCATCCGGTCCTTGATCTTGCCGAGCGCTGCGCGGGCGCACTCCTCGTCGAAGTTGCCGCCGGGCGCGCCGCTCACGCCGATCGCGCCGATGGTTTCGCCGTTGACGGTGATCGCGACCGCGCCCTGCGCGTAGGTGATGTTCGGCAGCGGGAATACCGGCACGCTCGAGGGCGGGGCCTTCGCCATGCGGTCGGCGATCTGTTTGGTGGTCTCTTCCTTGCGCGCGAGGCCCATCGAGGCGACGGTGTAGGCCTTGTAGTAGGCGTTGTCCACCGAGTGGATCGGCGCGCCGTCGCCGCGCAGCAGGGCCTGGCGCACGCCGTCGAGGTCGACGACGACCGACACGACCTTGTAGCCGTTCTTCGCGCACTGCGCGACCGATTCGCCGACGAGCTCGTTGGCGAGCGCCGCCGACAGCTTGTGCGTGGTGATGACGCCCTGCGCCTGCGCCGAAGTGGCGCCGGCGGCAAGGGCGATGCCGAGCATGCAAGTCCGCAACATGAGTCTCCTCCCGGGGTGGTGGGGAGGGGAGTTTACTGCGGCAGGGCCACCGACTCGCAAGCGGCCGCGCTGCGCGCGTGCCGCTCGCGCATGCCGGCGAAGAGCTTCTTCACCTCGGGGTCGGCGATGCGCGGCAGCGCCTGCTCGAACTCCCGGATCGCCCATTTCAGGCCGCGCACCAGGAAGCCGATGCGCTCGCGTCCTCCCTTGATGGCGACCGCCTTGGCGTAGAACTCGCCCGTCGCGTGGCTGTAGTCGCGGCCCCGGCGCTTGAGCTGCTCGCCGATCAGCGCGCAGTTGTGCGCCTCGTCTTCGTGCACTCGTCGCAACGTCTGCCATTCGGTACCGTGCCGCGGCCAGTCGTCCATGAACGCCACCAGCGACCGGGCACCGGCGCGCTCCGCTTCGAGCATGCGGTTTAGGAAATCGTTGAGCTCGGAGTCGGTGAAGGCGCTCATTTCACCAATCCGCGCAGCCGCTCGACCGCATCCTTCGCCTTGTCGCGCAGCCCCTCGATCGCCGCCGGCGCGCGCGCGATCGCGGTGCGGCTGACCTCGCTCCAGATCTCGTCGGCGATTTCCGCCGCCGTGGCACCGCCGCGCTTCTTGCCGAGGTCGCGCAGATGCAGGTCCGGCAGATCCGCGTTCACCACGCCGCCGTAGCTGACGCGCGCTTTTCGCACCTGCACATGGTCGACGATGAACTTCCGCTGCGGCGCGCCTTCGTCTTTCTTCGCCTCGGCGCTGCCGCGCGATTTTGGCAGCTGCGACTGGATGTGCTTCTGGATCGCGCTGAGGTTATCGCCCTGGGCGCCGCGCTCGTAGGTGATGCTGGGCGCCTCGAAGGACATCTCCTTCACGTGCACCACGTCCGACGTGAGCGTCTTCGGATCCACGGCGAGACGCACTTCGCCGATGGTCAGCGCGTGCGGCGCGCTGAAGCCCGTCGGGTTGCCGATCTCCAGGCCGGTGATGGCGCCGCGCCCGTCCATCGGCTCGAGCTTGACCGCCTTCACTTTCACCGACACGCCGGTCACCTGCGGCCCGTAGCGCTCGATCGCGCGCTTTACCAGCGCATCGCGAGACGCATAGAGCCACCACGCGCCCGCCGCCGCCGCGGCGATGACGATCGCGAGGAAGCCGAGGATGGCGGCGCGCAGGCTCATGAGCTCAGTTTCACGTACTGGTAGTCGACCGACAGGTTGTTGATGCCGCGCTCGGGCGGCCCGATCCACGCGGCCATCTTGCCCGGCTCGATCACGCGCTGCATGAGCGAGTGCACGAAGGCGCGGTCGCCCTTGCTTGGGATCCAGTGTTCGAGCTGGCGGTCGTATTCCTCGCGGCTGATGAGCCGCCCCTGCGGATCGACCGGCTGGCCCGCCCACGGCCCGATCAGGCGGCGAAAGCGCGAGGAGGGGAGCGACAGGCGGACGTCATGGCCGGCGCGCTCGATCATGCGGTTCCAGCGCTTCAGGCCGATCTCGCAGTCCTTGAGGTACGACTCGCGCATCACCTCGTTCAACGCGTTCAGCATCGGCACCGTCTCCTTGCCCTGCGGCGTCTCGAGCGTGAACGTCGCCTCGCGCAGCACGTGGTCCTGGTAGGTGCCCTCGTCCGGCCGGCCCTTCATGCCGCTCGCGAAGTTGGCCGCCGAGTTGGACGAGATCTCCGACCCGAACAGGTCGACCGAGCTCGAGCACCAATAGTTGAGATATTTCTGCACCGTTGCGAGATCGATCGCGCCCGCGGCGCGGATGCGCGCCGGGTCGTCGGTGCCGAGCTCCTTCATCACCTCGAGCGTCCTCTTGACGACGCGGCTGATACCGGTCTCGCCGACGAACATGTGGTGCGCTTCCTCGGTCAGCATGAAGCGGCAGGTGCGCGACAGCGGATCGAACGCGCTCTCGGCGAAGCTCTTCAGCTGGTACTTGCCGTCGCGGTCGGTGAAGTAGGTGAAGCAGAAGAGCGAGAGCCAGTCGGTCATCGGCTCGTTGAAGGTGGTGAGGATGCGCGGCTTGTTCTGGTCGCCCGAGTGGCGCGCGAGCAGCTCCTCAGCTTCCTCGCGCCCGTCGCGGCCGAAGTAGGCGTGCAGGAGATACACCATCGCCCAGAGATGCCGGCCTTCCTCGACGTTGATCTGGAAGAGGTTGCGCAGGTCGTAGAGCGACGGGCAGGTGTGGCCGAGCTTGCGCTGCTGCTCGACCGAGGCGGGCTCGGTGTCGCCCTGCGTGACGATCAGCCGGCGCAGCGTCGAGCGGTACTCGCCGGGCACCTGCTGCCACACCGGCTGCCCCATCTGGTCGCCGAAGCCGATGGTGCGATCCGCCACCGGATCGGCGAGGAAGATGCCCCAGCGGTAGTCGGGCATCTTGAGCGTGCCGTAGTGCGCCCACCCCTGTGCATCGACCG
>JAEKLK010000077.1 GCA_019509895.1 Betaproteobacteria bacterium
GTAACCAGCGCTTGCGTCTCGCCGCGCGTGAAGAGCGCCGAGCCGTGCGTGCGCGGCAGCACCCCCACGCGCACGTTGATCGGACGCACCGTGCGGGTGTCGCGGCCGTCGATGCGCGGCTCGCCGTCGAGGATCTGGCCGCGCACGATCTTCGATTCGAGGTTGAAATAGATGTCCTTCAGCTCGTGCGGGTCGATCTCGACGCCGAACTGCTTGGCTTCCTCCGCGAGCCGCTCCGCGACGCGCTTGCGGATTTCCTGGAGCCGCGTGTTGCGCGTCTGCTTCTGCTTGATGCGGAAGGCCTCGCGCAGATCGGTCTCGGCGAGCTCGGCGACACGCTGGATGAGCGAATCGTTCTTGACCGGCAGCTGCCACTTCCAGGCCGGCTTGCCCGCGACCTCGGCGAGCTCGTGGATCGCCTGGATCGCGGCCTGCATCTGCTCGTGGCCGTAGACCACGCCGCCGAGCATCAGGTCCTCGGAGAGCTCGAGCGCCTCCGACTCGACCATCATCACGCCCTGCTCGGTGCCGGCGACGACCAGGTTCAGCTTCGACTCCTTGAGCTGCGTCATGGTCGGATTGCACACGTACTCGCCGTTGACGTAGCCGACGCGCGCCGCGCCGATCGGCCCGTTGAACGGAATGCCGGACAGCGTAAGCGCCGCGGAGACCGCCAGCATCGCCGGGATGTCGGAGTCGACCTCGGGATTGAGCGACATCACTGTGGCGACGACCTGAACCTCGTTCAGGAAGCCGTCCGGAAACAGCGGCCGGATCGGCCGGTCGATGAGCCGGGAGGTCAGCGTCTCCTTCTCGGAGGGCCGGCCTTCCCGCTTGAAGAAGCCGCCCGGGATCTTGCCCGCGGCGTAGGTCTTCTCAACGTAATCGACGGTGAGCGGGAACCAGTCCTGCCCGGTCTTCGGCTCTTTCGCCGCGACGACGGTGGCGAGCACCACGGTGTCGTCCATGCTGCAGATCACGGCGCCGTGCGCCTGGCGCGCGATCTCGCCAGTTTCAAAAGTGACCTGCTGGCCGCCGTACGTGAAAGTCTTCTTGGTAGGGTTCAAAAGAAAGTCCTCTGTCGTCGCCCGCAAATAAAAACGCTCACCACTCGGCGAGCGTAGATTTACCGCGGCATCGGGAAATTACTTGCGTAGGCCCAGCTTCTCGATGAGCCCGCGGTACTTGTCCGCGTCCTTGCGCTTCAGGTAGTCGAGAAGCTTGCGTCGCTGGCTCACCATGACCAGCAAACCGCGGCGCGAATGAAAATCCTTGACGTGCGTCTTGAAATGCTCGGCGAGGCTGTTGATGCGCTCGGTTAGGAGCGCTACCTGCACCTCGGGTGAACCGGTGTCGTTGCCCGAGCGCTGGTGCTGCCTCACTACCTGCGCTTTCTGCGCGACCTGCAATGCCATGCGGCTGTCTCTCTCGTTCGCGTCTTAAATTTTGAGCCGGCGATTTTAACCGATGCACCCGCAGCGTCACAAGTTTTTTTGAGGCTTTTCAGCCGCTTGAGTCAGCCTCACGGGCTTGACGATGCCTTCCGGGTGCGTGCGGCCCAGGCCGATGACGGCACCATCGGCGCGATACAGCGCGCACAGGCCCTCCTGCAGCCCGCTGATTTTCAAAGCCTGCCCATTGCGCAGGCGCGCTTCCGCCTCGGCATCGAGCCGGGTGCCGGGGAAGCCGGCGAGCAGCGCGCCGAGCGGCAGAAGGGGCCAGTGCTCGCGCGGCCGTGCGCGCAGCTGGTCCACGCTCAAGGCGTCCTCGACGCGGAACTCGCCCGAGCGGCTGCGGCGCAGGGCCGCGAGGTGGGCGCCGGTGCCGAGCGCGGCGCCGATGTCCTCGGCGAGCGTGCGGATATAGGTGCCCTTGCTGCAACGAACGCGCAGCGCAAGCCGCGGCGGCTCGTAGCCGAGCAGCACCAGCTCGAAGATCTGCACGCGGCGGCTCGCGCGCTCGACCGTCTTTCCCTTGCGCGCGAGCTTGTAGAGCGGCACACCCCCATGCTTGAGCGCCGAGTGCATCGGCGGCACCTGCTCGATAGCGCCGCGAAAGCGCTCGAGCGCCGCCTCGATCTGCGCTGGAGCGACGGCCACCGGCCGCTCTTCCAGCACCTCGCCCTCGGCGTCACCCGTGCTGGTGCGACGACCGAGCTCGAGCGTGGCGAGATATTCCTTGTCGGCCTCGAGGAGCGGTCCCGCAAACTTGGTCGCTTCGCCGAAGAGCACCATGAGCAATCCCGAGGCCAGCGGATCGAGCGTGCCGGCATGGCCCGCCTTCTTCGCACGCGCAAGCCGCTTCGCTTCCTGGAGCGCCGCGTTCGATGTCATGCCGACCGGCTTGTCGACGAGCAGCGCGCCGTCGATCATTTTTTCGGATTGGCGGCGTCGATCAGGCGCGACAGGCGATCGCCGCGCTCGACCGACACGTCGTACTCGAAGCGCAGCTCCGGCGTGGTGTAGAGCTTGATGCGCTTGGCGAGCTGCGAGCGCAGGAAGCCGGCGGCGCGCTTCAGGCCCTTGCCCGCCTCCTCCACGTGCGCCGGATCGAGCGCGGTGTAGAGCACCTTGGCATGCGAGAAGTCCGGCGAGACGTCGACCGCCGTGATGGTGATCATGCCGACGCGCGGATCACGCAGCTCGCGCTGCAGGAGCCCGGAGAGCTCGCGCTGGATCAGGTCGGCCAGCTTCTGCGGGCGACCCGAGGATCGCCCACTCGCTCGCTTCACAGCGTCCTGGCTACCTCGAGCACCTCGAAGACCTCGAACTGGTCCTTCTCTTTGACGTCGGTGAAGTTCCTCAGCGACATGCCGCATTCGAAGCCGGCCTTGACCTCGCGCACGTCGTCCTTGAAGCGCTTGAGCGAGTCGATTTCGCCGGTATGGACGACGACGTTGTCGCGTAGCACGCGCACCTGCCCGCCGCGCTTCACCATGCCTTCGAGCACATAGCAGCCGGCGATGGTGCCGATCTTCGAGATCTTGAACACCTGGCGCACCTCGACCAGGCCGATGACCTGTTCCTTCTTCTCCGGCGACAGCATGCCGGAGAGCGCCGCCTTGATCTCGTCGACCGCCTCGTAAATGATGTTGTAGTACTTGACCTGGATGCCGGCGGTCTCCGCGAGCTTGCGCGCCGCGCCGTCGGCCCGGGTGTTGAAGCCGATGATGATGGCGCGCGCCGCCATCGCCAGGTTGACGTCCGACTCGGTGATGCCGCCGACACCCGCGTGCACCACGGTGACCTTCACCTCGTCGCTGCCCAGGCGGGTCAGCGCGTGGATCAGCGCTTCCTGCGAGCCCTGGACGTCGGCCTTGATGACCAGGTTGAGCGCCTTCTTCTCGCCCTCGCCCATCTGCTCGAACACGTTCTCGAGCTTCGCCGCCTGCTGCTTGGCAAGCTTGACGTCGCGGAACTTGCCCTGGCGGAAGAGCGCGATCTCGCGCGCCTTGCGTTCATCGGTCAGGACCATCATGTCTTCGCCCGCGTTCGGCACTTCCGACATGCCCTGGATCTCCACCGGGATGGAGGGACCCGCCGATTGCACCGGCTTCGCGTTCTCGTCCAGCATCGCGCGCACGCGACCGTAGACCGCGCCGGTCAGCACGATGTCGCCGCGGTTGAGCGTCCCGGCCTGCACCAGCACGGTCGCCACCGGACCGCGGCCCTTGTCGAGGCGCGCCTCGATCACCACGCCCTTGGCGGGCGCGTCCACCGGCGCCTTCAGCTCCAGCACTTCCGCCTGCAGGAGCAGCCGCTCGAGCAGGTCGTCGACTCCCTGCCCGGTCTTCGCCGACACCGGCACCACGGGCGAATCGCCACCGAATTCCTCGGGCACGACGCCATGGGTCAGCAGGTCCTGCTTCACTTTCTGGGGATTGGCCTCGTGCTTGTCGATCTTGTTCAGCGCCACGACCAGCGGCACCTTGGCCGCCTTCGCGTGGTTGATCGCCTCGATCGTCTGGGGCATGACGCCGTCGTCGGCAGCGACGACCAGTACGACAATGTCGGTGACCTTGGCGCCGCGCGCGCGCATCGCGGTGAATGCCTCGTGCCCCGGCGTATCGAGGAAAGTAATGACGCCGCGCGGCGTCTCTACGTGATAGGCGCCGATATGCTGGGTGATGCCGCCCGCTTCGCCGGCCGCAACCTTGGTGCGGCGGATGTAATCAAGCAAAGAAGTCTTGCCGTGATCGACATGGCCCATGACCGTGACGACCGGCGGGCGCGCCTCGAAATCGGCGCCGGCGGGCTCGGCGGTCTCGGCGAGGAAGGATTCCGGATCGTCCAGCTTCGCGGCCTTCGCCTTGTGGCCCATCTCCTCGACCAGGATCATGGCCGTTTCCTGGTCCAGAACCTGGTTGATGGTCGCCATCGTGCCGAGCTTCATCAGCGCCTTGATCACCTCGGCGGCCTTCACCGACATGCGGTGGGCGAGGTCGCCGACCGTGATGGTCTCGGGCACCGCGATGTCGCGCACCAGCGGCTCGGTCGGCTGGGCGAACGTCGTCTGCTCGCCGCCCGCCTGCTGGCGATGGCGGCCGCCGCCGCGCGCGTGCCAGCCGGCTACGCCGCCGCCGGCATCGCCGCGAGTCTTGATCGTGCGCCGGCGCGCCGAATCGTCGCGCAGCACCGTGGTCGGCTTCGCCTTCTTCGGCCGCTTCTCGAGCTTCGCGTCCGCCGCCGGCTTCGGCGCGTGCAGGGTCGTGGCCGGCGCCGCCGTGCCCGCCTTGGCCGCCGCCGCCGCTTCGGCCGCCTTCTGCTCGGCTTCCCTGCGCTCGCGCTCCTGCTTTTCCTTCAGCTCCGCCGCCTGCAGCTCGGCGAGCTGCTGCTGGCGCCGCGATTCTTCCTCGCGCAGCTCGAGCTCCTTGGGGTCGACCGCGGGGGCCGGCGGCGGCGGCGGGGGCGGCGCTTCGGCGGCCACCGCCGCGGCGGCGACTTCCGCCGGGTCGCGCTTCACGAATACGCGCTTCTTGCGCACCTCCACCTGCACCGTGCGGTACTTGCCGCTCGCGTCGGTCTTGCGGATCTCGCTCGTCTGCTTGCGGGTGAGCGTGATCTTGTTCTTGCTCTCGGCCGAGCCGTGGGTCTTGCGCAGGTACTCGAGCAGGCGCGACTTGTCCTGCTCGGAGAGGGAATCGTTCGCCTGCTTCTTCTCGACGCCCGCGGCGCGCAGCTGCTCGATCAGCACCGAAGGCGGTACCTTCAGCTCGCTCGCGAACTGGGCAACGCTGGTCTGGGCCACTAGGCAGCCTCCTTTGGCGTGTCGGCGAACCAGTGCGCGCGCGCCGCCATGATCAGCTTCTTCGCCTTTTCCGCATCCATGGCCGTCATCTCCGACAGCTCGTCCACCGCCAGGTCGCCGAGGTCGTCGCGCGTGCGGATGCCGTTTTCGACCAGCTTGGCGGCGAGCTGCGTGTCCATGCCGTCGAGCTTGAGCATCTCGGGGTCGACGCCTTCCATCTTCTCCTCGTTGGCGATGGCGGCGACGAGCAGCGCGTTGCGCGCCCGGTTGCGCAGCTCGTTGACCGTGTCCTCGTCGAGCGACTGGAGCTCCATCAGCTCGTTGATCGGCACGTAGGCGATCTGTTCCAGGGTGGAGAAGCCCTCCTCGATGAGGATGTTCGCCACCTCCTCGTCGACGTCGAGCTTTTCCATGAACTGCTGCTTGATGCGGCCGGATTCCTCCTGCTGCTTCTTGTTGGATTCCTCTTCCGTCATCAGGTTGATCTGCCATCCGGTGAGCTCGGAGGCGAGCCGCACGTTCTGCCCGCTGCGGCCGATCGCCACGGCGAGATTCTCCTCGTCGACCACGACATCCATCGCGTGCTTCTCCTCGTCGACCACGATCGACGAGACTTCCGCCGGCGCGAGGGCGCCGATCACGAACTGCGCCGGGTCGCCCGACCAGAGCACGATGTCCACGCGCTCGCCGGCGAGCTCCTGCGTCACCGCCTGCACGCGCGAGCCGCGCATGCCGACGCAGGTGCCGATCGGGTCGATGCGCTTGTCGTTCGTGTGCACGGCGATCTTCGCGCGGATGCCCGGGTCGCGCGCCGCCGACTTGATCTCGAGCAGCCCCTCCTCGATCTCCGGCACCTCGAGCTCGAACAGCTTCATGATGAATTGCGGCGCC
>JAEKLK010000169.1 GCA_019509895.1 Betaproteobacteria bacterium
GCCATCACGCCCGGCCACCCAGGCGAGCGCCAGCGCCTCGCGGTTGTCCTCATGCAGCCGCGCGACGTTGACCTGAAGCATCCGGCTGCCATGAGGTGACCAGGCGGTGGAGCGCCGCGGCATCGGGCGCGGCCGTCATTTCGTCGCGCAGCGCCTTATCGGAAAACATCTGCGCGAGCTCGGAGAGTATCTGCAGGTGCTTTTCGGTGGCTTTTTCAGGCACCAGCAGCACGAACACCAGCGTCACCGGTGCGCCGTCGGGCGCGTCGAACGGAATCGGCTGCGCCAGGCGGATGAAGGCGCCGAGCGCTTCCTTCAGGCCCTTGATGCGCCCGTGCGGAATGGCGACGCCCTGGCCCAGGCCAGTGGAGCCCAGGCGCTCGCGCGCGAACAGGCTGTCGTAGACGATGCTGCGCGCGAGGCCGTCATGATTCTCGAACAGCAGGCCGCCCTGCTCGAACAGCCGCTTCTTGCTCGACGCGGGCAGGTCGACCAGCACATGGTCCGGCGCGAGCAGCTTGGCTACCAGGCTCATGAGGAAGCGTGCAGCGCAGTATACCTACTGGCTAGCTGCGCTTATTCTCCTCGTAGCGCTTGTCCTTGTAGCGCAAGACTTGACGATCGAGCTTGTCGGCGAGCAAGTCGATCGCGGCATAGAGATCGTCTTCCTCGCTTTCGCAGTGCAGGTCCTTGCCGCGGACATGCAGCGTGCATTCGGCCTTCTGGCGGATCTTGTCCACCGTGAGGATCACGTGGGCGTCGATCACATGGTCGAAGTGCCGGTTGATGCGCTCGAGCTTCGCGCGCACGTAGCTCAGGATCGCAGGGGTGACGTCGACATGATGGCCGCTCACGTTGAGGTTCACATTCCCTCCTCACGGTTCATGGGTTAGAGAGCCTTGCGTTGGTTGACGGCAGGAATCTGTAGCGCGTCCCGGTACTTTGCAATGGTTCGCCGCGCCACCACAATGCCCTGCTCGCCGAGAATTTGTGAAATTCGCGCATCCGAGAGCGGCGCCTTGGCGTCCTCGGCCGCGACCAGCTGCTTGATGAGCGCGCGGATCGCGGTCGACGAGGCGGCGCCGCCCGCTTCGGTGGCGACATGGCTGCCGAAGAAATACTTGAGCTCGAACGTGCCGCGCGGAGTGGCCATGTACTTCTGCGTCGTGACGCGCGAGATGGTGCTCTCGTGCAGGCTGAGCGTTTCGGCGATCTCGCGCAGCACGAGCGGCCGCATCGCCACCTCGCCGTGCTCGAGGAAGTGCCGCTGGCGCTCGACGATTGCCTGCGACACGCGCAGGATCGTGTCGAAGCGCTGCTGCACGTTCTTGATCAGCCAGCGCGCCTCCTGCAGCTGCGACGAGAGGCCGGTGCCGTTGCGCGCGGCGGCGGCGATCTCGGCGTACAGGCGGTTGATGCGCAGCCGCGGCATCGCGTCCGCATTGAGGCTCGCGCGCCAGGCGTTTCGCACCTTGCGTACGATCACGTCCGGGATGACATAGCGCGTTTCGATCTTGGCAAAGGCCGCACCGGGACGCGGATTCAGCGCGCGGATCAGCCGCTGCGCCGCGCGCAGCGCGTCGTCGCTGGCCCCGGTGAGGTTCTTCAGCTTGGCGTAGTCGCGGCTCGCGAGCAGCTCGAGGTGCTGCTCCACGATCTGCAGCGCGAGCACGCGCACCGGATCGTCGGGCAGGTTTCTAAGTTGCAGGCAAAGGCATTCCGCGGGCGAGCGCGCGCCGACGCCGGCGGGCTCGAAATTCTGCAGGTGCCGAAGCGCGATCGACAGCTCTTCCGGTGCCGCTTCGGCCTCCTGCGGCAGGAGCGCGGCAATCTCCTCCAGGTTCTGCGTGAGATAGCCGTCGTCGTCGAGCGCATCGATGAGCAGCGCCACGAAGCCGCGGTCACGCGGCCCCAGCTTCGTGAGCGAAAGCTGCGTATGCAGGTGATCGCGCAACGTCGGCGTGTCGGGTGCGGTGAAGTTCTTCTCGCCCTCGTCGTCTTCCGTGCCGCGCCAGTTGGCGGCGCTGTCCGCCGACCAGTCGGCCTCCGGCGCGGCGGCCTCGGTGGCAACGCTCGAGCTGGCGCTGCCCGCCGCGGGGGCGGCAGGCGCTTCAGTGTCGTCAGCGTCCTCGCGCTCGAGCGCCGGGTTCTCCATGAGGAGGCGATCGATCTCCTGATTGAGCTCGACCGTGGAGAGTTGCAGCAGCCGGATCGACTGCTGCAACTGCGGCGTGAGCGTGAGGTGCTGCGAAAGCCGGAACTGCAGCGAAGGCTTCATGGGTCTCTGCAGTGTGCCGAAGCCCAGGTTACACGGCTACGAAGCCGTTACATCCGGAAGTTCTCGCCCAGATAGACTCGGCGCACGCTGTCATTATAAACAATCTCCTCGGGTTGCCCCGAGGCGAGGACCGCGCCCTCGTTGATGATGTAGGCTCGATCGCAGATGCCAAGCGTCTCACGCACGTTATGATCCGTTATCAGCACGCCGATACTTCTTTCCTTCAGGAAGCGGATGATGCGCTGTATGTCGAGCACTGCGATCGGATCGACGCCGGCAAACGGTTCGTCCAGCAGGATGAAGGCCGGCTTGGTGGCGAGCGCGCGCGCGATTTCCAGCCGCCGCCGCTCACCGCCGGAGAGCGAGAGCGCGGCGTGCTTGCGCAGGTGCGCGATGTTGAGGTCCTTGAGCAGCTCGCTGAGGCGCGCCTCGATCGCCTCGTGCGGCAGGCCCTGTAGCTCGAGGATCGCCTGCACATTCTCCTCCACCGTGAGACGCCGGAACACCGAGTTTTCCTGCGGCAGGTAGGAAATCCCGGCGCGCGCGCGCCGATGGATCGGCAGGTGCGTGAGCTCCGACTCGTTCAGGTAGATGCGGCCGGCATCGACCGGAATGAGGCCGACGATCATATAGAAGCAGGTGGTCTTGCCCGCGCCGTTCGGGCCGAGGAGGCCGACGACCTCGCCGCTCGCCACCTCGAGCGAGACGTCCTGCACCACGGTGCGCGACTTGTAGCGCTTCCTCAGGCGCTCGGAGCGAAGGAAGCTGCCGTTGCCCGACTTCATTTCTCGGGCGGCTTCGGCTGTATCGTGGCGCGCACGCGGCCCTCGCCCTTGCCGGGCGTGACCGTGAAGAGATCGGAGCGCTGGTCGACCAGGATGTAGTTGCCGGTGACCTCGTCGCCGCCGCGGTTGACGCGCGCCGAGTCGAACAGCTCGATCTTGCCGGCCTTCTCGTCGAGCTCGACGCGTTTCGCTTCGCCTTCCAGCCATATGCCCTCGGCCTCGGGGGGCTTCGCATCCTGCCGTTGCCGGAAGCGCACCGGGTTGCCGGTGGCGGTCGCGTACTGGTTGCCCTCGGCGTCCTGGCGCACGACGATGCGATCGGCGCGGATGTTGAGCGTGCCGCGCGTCACCACCACGTTGCCCTCGAAGGTGTTGGTGCGTCGCGCATCGTCGGCGCGCATGCGGTTCGCTTCGATCTGCGTCGGCTTGGTGGTATCGGCCTGCTCGGCGCGCGCACCGGCTGTGCCGAGCGCCAGTGCGACGGCCACGATTCTCGCCGGGCTCACCGCCTGGACTCCTGCTTCGGTTCCATCTCGGCGCGCACCTGCGAATGCAGATAGAGCTCTCGCGATGCGTTGAAGTACTCCATGCCGCGCCCCGTGAGCATGCGCCCGGGCTCCTGGAACACCACCTCGCGGTCGGTGCGCACCAGCGCCTTGTCGCGCAGGATGTGCAGGAAGCTTGTCGTCATGCGCGCCTCCGGATGCTCGCCATCGGCGTCGCGCACCAGCAGCACATTATCGTAGAGGAAGATCTCGTCGCCCTCGCGGGAGATTTTGCCGCGGTCGGCGCGCACCGTGAAGCGCGGCTGCAAGGGCCGCGCCTGCTCTACACGCGGCGCCACCAGCTCGGTGGAATCGTCATCCGGATAGTGCTGCATCTGGGAGGCGGCGAGCACCGTCTCGACGCGCCCGTCGCGCGTGTAGGTGGTGGTGATGAAATTGGTGACCAGGTAGTCGGGATCGTGGCGGCGCGCAGGCGCATGGCCCGGCCCCTCGACGCGCACCTGGTGGTCCAGCCAGAGCGTGAGGAGCGCGAGCGAGAGCATGAGCGCCAGGGGAAAGAGGCGTGTCGTGCTCACTGCCGCCTACCGATGGAAGCGCGCGAGCACCGTTCCCAGCTTGCCCTGCGCCTCGAGGATGAACTCGCATACTTCGCGCGCCGCGCCGTGCCCGGCCCGCGCCGCCGCAATGTAATGCGCGCTCCGTCTTACCTCCTCGGGCGCTTCATGCGGCGCGCAGGCGAAGCCGCAGCGCTTGAGCACCGGCAGATCGACGACGTCGTCGCCCATGTAGGCGGTCGCGTCCTGCTTCATCCGGACGCGGCGTAGCAGCGTCCGAAAGGCAGCGTGCTTGTCGTCGGCGCCCTGGATGACATGCTCGATGCCGAGCTCGCGCGAGCGCTCGGCGACCGCGGCCGACTGGCGACCGCTGATCAGCGCCGTCTTGAGTCCGGCGAGCTGCAGAAGCTTCACGCCGTGACCGTCGAAGGCATGGAAGGCCTTCAGCTCCTCGCCGCCGGGGCCGTACCAGAGACGTCCGTCGGTCAGCACGCCGTCGACATCGAAGATCACCATGCGCACGCGCCGCGCCCGCGCGAGCGCATCGGTGGCAAGAAATCGCATCGCCGCTAGATGACTTTGGCGCGGAAGAGGTCGTGCATGTTGAGCGCGCCAAGCAGGGCGCCGTGCTCGTCGACCACGAGCAGCTGGCTGATCTTGTGCGCTTCCATAAGCTGCACCGCCTCGACGGCGAGCGCCTCGGGACCCAGCGTGCGCGGCTTGCGTGTCATGACTTCGCCGACCGTGGCGCCGGCAAGATCGATGCCTTTCTCGAGCGCGCGGCGCAGGTCGCCGTCGGTGAAGATGCCGTGCACACGCCGCTCGCTATCGATTACCGCGGTCATGCCGAGCCGCCCGCGCGTGATCTCGGCGACCGCCTCAAGCGCCGCTGCGTCATGCGACACCGCCGGTAGCTCGGCGCCTTTGTGCATCACGTCGGCGACGTGCACCAGCGCCTGGCGCGGCAGCCGTCCTTTGGGATGGCTGCGCGCGAAATCGTCGGCCGAGAAGCCACGGCGCTCGAGTAGCGCGACGGCGAGCGCATCGCCAAGCGCGAGCGCGGCGGTCGTGCTCGCGGTCGGCGCGAGGTTGAGCGGGCAGGCTTCCTGCGCGACGCCGGCATCGAGATGCACGTCGGCTTCGCGCGCCAGCGCCGACTGCGCGTCGCCGGTCATGGCGATGAGCTTGGCGCCGCGGCGCTTCACCAGCGGCACGATGGAGAGCAGTTCTTCGCTCGAGCCCGAATACGAGATGGCGATGAATACATCGCCCGCTTCGATCATGCCAAGGTCGCCGTGGCTCGCCTCGGCGGGATGCACGAAGTACGCGCTGGTGCCGGTGCTCGCCAGGGTCGAGGCGATCTTGCGGGCGATGTGGCCGCTTTTGCCGATGCCGCTGACGATCACGCGGCCGTTGCGGGTGGCGATCAGCTCGAGCGCGGCGACGAAGTGCTGGTCGAGGCGCTCGATCAGGGCGCGCACTGCATCGGCTTCGACGGCGAGGACGCGGCGGGCAAGCTCGAGTGCCTTCGCCGCATGGCCTTGCGCGTCGATTTTTTGCGCGATGCGTGCGGCCTTTATCATGGGCCCGGAGTATAGCCCAATGGTTCCTGCGCCCCCGGTATGACGGATACCGTCTCCCTCGCGTCGGTGCTCGTGCTGCTCGCCGCCAGCGTTGCGGCAGTGGCGCTGTGCCGCGTGCTGAAGCTGCCGGCACTCGTCGGCTATCTGATCACCGGCCTCGCGCTCGGCCCGCATGCGCTCGGCGTCGCCTCCAACGTGCAGGAGACGCAGCAGCTCGCCGAGTTCGGCGTGGTGTTTCTCATGTTCTCCATCGGCCTCGAGTTCAGCCTGGGAAAGCTGTACGCGATGCGCCGCGTCGTCTTCGCCCTGGGTGGCGCGCAGGTCGCCGCGACGCTTGCGCTCGCGCTGGTTGCCAGCGCGGCGCTCGCGCTTGGCTGGCGGGCCGGCATCGCGCTCGGCGCGATCGCCGCGATGTCGTCGACCGCGATCGTCTCGCGCCTGCTCGCCGAGCGCGGCGAGCTCGATTCGGCGCACGGCCGCCAGGTGATCGGCGTGCTGCTCTTCCAGGACCTCGCCGTGGTGCCGCTGCTGGTCGTGTTGCCCGCGCTCGGCGAAGCGCCCGGACTGCTCGGTCTTTCGATCGCCGCGGCGCTCGGCAAGGCGGCGATCGCGCTCGCGGTGGTGGTGCTCGCCGGGCCGAGCATCACGCGTGCGTGGCTCGGCCTCGCCGCACGGCTGCGCTCGAACGAGTTATTCGTGCTGAACGTACTGCTCATCATCCTGCTGGCGGCGTTCGTCACGCGTCTCGCCGGACTGTCTCTCGTGCTGGGCGCATTTCTCGCCGGCATGCTGATCGCCGAGACCGAGTACCGCTTCCAGGTGGAGGAGGACATCAAGCCGTACCGCGATGTGCTGCTCGGGCTTTTCTTCATCACGGTCGGCATGCTGCTCGATCTGCGCCTGGTGGCGGCGCAACTCGCGCTGGTGGCTGGGCTTTTCATCGCGCTGGTCGGCGGCAAGCTGGCGCTCATCGCGCTGCTCGCGCGGCTCTTCGGCAACGGCGGGGGCACCGCGCTGCGCGTCGCGCTCGCGCTCGCCAACGGCGGCGAGTTCGGCTTCGTGCTGCTGCCGATCGCCGGCGCCGCCGGGCTCGTGTCGCAGCCTCTTTTGCAGGCGCTGCTCGCGGCGATGGTGCTCTCGATGCTGGCCGCGCCGCTGCTCATCGCCGGCGCCGACGCCATCGTGCTGCGCGTCTCGCGCTCGGAGTGGATGCTGCGCTCGCTCGAGTTGCACCGTGTCGCTGCGCAATCGATGAGCGCCGAGCGCCATGTGATCATCCTCGGCTACGGTCGTAACGGCCAGCGCCTGGCGCGCCTGCTCGAGGCCGAAGATGTCCGCTATGTCGCGCTCGACCTCGATCCGCAGCGCGTGCGCGAGGCGGCGCTCGCCGGCGATAACGTGGTGTTCGCTGACAGCGCGCGGCGGGAGGCGCTGGTCGCCGCGGGTATCGCGCGCGCGGCTGCCGTGGTGGTGACGTTCGCTGACGTGCAGGCGGCGCTGCGCGTGCTCGCCCATATTCATGCGCTCAATCCCGCGGTGCCGGCGATTGTGCGCGCGCGTGACGAGGCGGATATCGCGCCGCTTACGGCGGCGGGTGCGACCGAAGTGGTGCCGGAGGCCTTCGAGTCCGGTGTGATGCTCGCGTCACACACGCTCGTGGTAGTGGGCGTGCCGCTCTCGCGCGTCATGCGGCGCGTGCGGCACGTGCGCGACCAGCAGTACAGCCTGCTGCGCGGCTTATTTCCCGGCGCGAGCGACGAGCGCGCCGAGGACGAGGTCTCGCGCTTGCACGCCGTGACGCTGGAGGAGGGCGCTCATGCGATCGGCAGCACGCTCATTGAGGTGGCGCTGGAGAAGGTGCAGGTGCGCGCGGTGCGGCGACCCGGCGCACGGGCGCGCCTGACTCCGCACGAGGCGGGCCGGCTTGAAGCGGGAGATATCGTCGTGCTGCTCGGCGAGCCGGAACCGCTCATCGCCGCCGAGGAAAAGCTGCTGCGCGGCTAGGCCGCGGTTACAGCGCGCGGCACAGCGCGTAGATGTTGGTCCCGGTTTCGGCGTAGGCCGTAGCAGAAGCCGCCGTGGCGATATCCGGATTCGGGCCCGACTGCGCCTGGCCGCGCACGGCACCGGTATCGATCTTGCCGTCGTCCATCTGCGTATCGAGCGCGATCGCCACCTTGTCCGGAATGTTGGCCGAGCAGACGATGGTGCCGGCGAAGCCGCCGAGGGCCGTCCCGGCAGCCGCGTCCCCGGTCTGTACGCCGATCATTCCGGAGAAGGCATTGAACGGCTGGTTGAAGCCCGAGCCTGCGACGAAGCCTGAACGGCGCAGGTGATCCCACCAAATGCGCGATTCGTCCGTGTCGGTGATGCTGTTGTATTTGCCCTGCACCTTGCCGTTGCCAACCTCCGCGGCCGTGGGCGAAACGCTGGCGCCACTCCAGCGGCTGGCCGCGTTCGGGTCGTCGCCCGGGATGGCGCGATAGCGGTCTTGGTAGCCGTGATAGGCGGCGGAGACGCCGCTGAAATCGGCGATCGAATTCTTGATCTTCGCTTGCGTGATCATCTCCTGGCCCTTGAGGATGCCGCCGAGCAAAAGACCGATGATGACCAGCACGATGGCGATTTCCACGAGGGTGAAGCCGCTTGCGCGTTTCATGGGCCTCGCCGTCCCTCAGAGCGCGCGGCAGAGGGCGTAGATGTTGGTGCCGGTTTCAGCGTACGCGGTGGAAGCAGCTCCGGTGACGATATCGGGGTTGGGGCCCGACTGCGCCTGGCCGCGTACCGCACCGCTGTCGATCTTGCCGTCGTCCATCTGCGTGTCGAGCGCGATCGCCACTTTGTCGGGGATGTTCGCAGAACAGATGATCATGCCCGCAAAGCCACCGAGGGCGGTTCCGGTGCCGGCGTCGCCGGTCTGCACGCCGATCATTCCGGAGAAGGCATTGAAGGGCTGGTTGAAGCCGGCGCCTGCGACAAAGCCTGAGCGGCGCAGGTGATCCCACCAGATGCGCGACTCGTCGGTGTCCGTAGTGCTGTTGTACTTGCCCTGCACCTTGCCGTTGCCCCGCTCGGAGGCCGTCGGCGACTGCGTCGCGCCGCTCCAGCGACCGGTGGCGTTCGGATCGTCGCCAGGGATTGCGCGATAACGGTCCTGGTAGCCGTGATAGGCGGCCGAAATGCCGCTGAAGTCGGCGATCGAGTTCTTGATCTTCGCCTGCGTGATCATCTCCTGGCCCTTGAGGATGCCGCCCAGCAGAAGACCGATGATGACCAGCACGATGGCGATCTCGACCAGCGTGAAGCCGCGCGCTCGAACCTGCGATTTCATACTCCCTCCCGTATTGGTTGCCCCGCTTGCCCGGGGGCTGTAGGGAAAGTATCACAACTCCGAAACAATGCCTTACGCGAGTTTGTGAAAGTGGTTTCGTCCAAATCCCGACAAGACTGTCGAACTTCCGACGGCTAGCGCGCCGGCGGCCGCCGCGCTTCGAGCGCTTTCAGCCGGTCGGCGAGGAAGCGCGCCTCGGCAGGATCGCGGATCGTGCCGCTCGCCAGCAGCCCGCCGAGCATGATGCGGGCGGCCTCGAGCTCGTTCATGTCCTCGAGGATGAAGATCTCCATGTGCTTCGCCCATAGCGGGACATCGCTCGCTCGCGTGTACTGCTCGATCGCTTGCGCGTAGCGTCGCGCGAGCGCCAGGTCCTGCAGGCGGTGCTTGGCGAGCAAGGCTGCATGCGCGAGCCAAGGCCAGCGCCGGTCCGGATCGACAAAGAACTCGCGATAGACGAACTCCAGCATCAGCCGCGCGCGCGTCTCGTCGGCGGTCTCGGCATAGACCCGCGCGGCCGCAAACAGCGGGTATTGGCTACGCGGATCGAGCTCCAGGATGTGGTCCAGCCATTCGGCCAGACGCCGGTAATCGAGCTTGCGATACGGCGTTAGGTTGCCCGCGCCGTAGTCGAACGCCTGCAGATACAGCATGGCGACGCGCGCGGTCGCTTCGGCCTCGCCCATGCTCGCGACGCGCAGCGCGGCCGCCGAGGGGGGCGCCGGCAGGTCGAGCTCGCGCGGCTGTGCTAGTGGCTCGAGCGCACGCCAGCCGATGTGCACGGCGAGCGCGGCCGCCAGGCCGAGCCAGAGCCACGTCGGCAGCGCGGCGAGTGGCCGTTCTTCGCCCCTCACAGGCCGCGGCGTTGGAAGTCGAAAAGTCCGGCCATGGCCAGAAGCGCGGTATAGATCAGCATCCCGGCGAGCGCGACGCTGAGCGTACGGCTGTCGGGCGGGCCGTAAAGCAGCCACTCCGTGCGCGTGGCCCGATCGAGCGTGGGCAGGAGGAATGCGAGCGCGCTCACCGTGCCGCGACCGAGCTCGTGCGCAAGCGAGTGCTCGGCGAGCGGGCCACTGGCAATCGCCTGGACGGCGCTGATCGAGCGCGCCAGCACGTACAGCCCGGCCGTGGCGGCGAGCGCCGGCACGAGCTGCGTCAGGCTCATGGCGAAAAAGAGCGCGGCCGCGGCCACGAGCGCGAGCTCGAGGGCAAGCGAGGCCGCCCAGGCGAGCACCGCTGCAGGCGGCGACCACAGCAGTAGCGGCAGCGCGAAGCAGGCAGCCAGCACCACGCCAAGCGCGACGAAACCGGCGAGGCGCCCGAGATACTGCGTTGCCCGCCCGAGTGGCAGGGCAAGCAGGAGCTCGAGGCGCCGCTCGTCGGCCTCGCGGCGCACGCTGGATACGACCTGCGCGGCGAGCATCAGCACCGCGGACAAGCGCAGCAGCGCCGCGACCACAGCAACCTGCAGCAGGCGGCTTTCGGTGATGGCAAGTTGCGCGAGGAATACGCCAAGCGCGACGCCGAGCGCGATGCAAAGCGGCGCCAGCCAAGCGAGGCCGCCGCGGCGCGCTTCGATCAGCGCCAGCCGGATGAAAATGGCCGCCTGCATGCTTCGTTTGTAGACTAGTCCTTAGACCCATGCAACCGACGAGCGCCGGGCAATCGTTTTTCGCACAGCTCGCCAATGCCACTTGGAGCTACAGCCAACGGCGCTGGCAGCTGGTGCTGGTGGCGATGGTGCTCCTCTTGCACATCGCCGTGTTTCGCGGCGTTGCCGACCCGTGGGCGCGCGCGCTGCTCCTCGCTCACCTCGGCCTTTTGCTCCTGTGGCAGCCGCTCAAGCGCGCCGAGGAAAGGGTATCGGCGATACAGGGCGCGATCGTGCTGCTCGTCGCCGTGGTGGTGATGCTGCGTCTGGACTGGTGGCTGCTCGCCTTCTGGGTGGTCGTGCTCGTGGGCCTGGTCGGTGGCAAGGTGTTTCAGCAGCATGCCAAATGGCAGCGTCGCTGTTATCTCGTGGTGCTCGCCTATCTGCTCGCCCTGCTCGCCATCGCCATCCTCCCGGAAGTGGCGCCGCGCCAAGAGATCACGCGCGAGACGCGCACTATCGCGGCGTTCGTGCTGCCGCTCGCCTTTGTCCTCATCGCCTTCTTTCCGGCGGAGCCGCAGAGCGCTGAAGCGCCGCAGATCATCGACTTCTTCTACAGCGTGTTCCTGATGCTGCTCCTCGTGGTCGTGGTGCTTGGCAGCTTCACCTTGATGACGCTGCGGCAATCCGGTTATCTCGAGGCGCTGACCTACACGGTGTTCCTCACCGCCGGAGCGGTGCTGTTCGTCGGCCTCGCCTGGAATCCGCGCGGCGGTGGGCTGGGCGTCTTCTTCGTGCGCTACCTCTTCTCGATCGGCGTGCCGCTCGAGCGCTGGCTCGAGGTGCTCGCCCGGCTGCTGCAGCAGGAAGCCCAGCCCGAGCGTTTCCTGGAGCAGGCGATCGTCGCGCTCGAGGAGCTGCCGTCGGTGGCAGGCGTCACCTGGCGCGCCGGCGGCGTGAGCGGCGAGCGTGGTGCCCGCACGCGTGACCGGATCGATTTCGCGACGCCCGAGCTTGCCCTTGGCATCTATTCGCGCTACCGCCTGAGCCCGGCGTTGCAGTGGCACCTGCGTCTGCTGGCGCAGCTTCTCGGCGAGTTCTACCTCGCCAAACGCCGCGAGGCGAAGCTCCGCGAGACGAGCTATCTGCAGGCGGTGCACGAAACCGGCGCGCGCACCACCCACGACATCAAGAATCTCCTGCAATCGCTGAACGTGCTCTGCTCGGCGGCTGCGGCGGAGGAGGCAGATACGCGGGCGCTGAATGCGCTGGTGCGCCGCCAGCTGCCGTTGGTCGCCGAGCGCCTGACGCAGACGCTGGAGCGGCTGCAGCGGCCACAAACCCAGCCCGACACATGGGTTCCCGCGCTGCAGTGGTGGCAGGCGCTCACCCGCCAATACCAAGCCGAGGCCGTGGAGTTCGAGGCGCCGGAGCTGGCGCCGGATGAGCGCCTGCCGCGTGAGCTCTTCGACAGCGCGGCGGACAACCTGATTCGCAATGCGCTCGCCAAGCGCGTCGCGGAGCCGGATGTTCGCGTGCGCGTGGCGCTCCGCGCCGATGGGTTATGGGTATCCGACACCGGGAAAGCAATACCCGAAGAGGTCGCGGGTGCCCTCATGCGAGCGCCAATCGCGTCTGCCGCAGGCCTTGGCATCGGGCTCTACCAGGCGGCCCGGCAGGCCGAGGCAACCGGCTATCGGCTGGTGCTGGAGAAGAACAGCGACGGCGAGGTGACCCTAGCGCTGCGGGTACAACCGCCCGCTCAGGGAAGCACGCCGGCCGCGGCGAGCCGCCCATAGAACGTGCCGACCGGAATCCACAGCACCAGGTCATCGAACTCGCCGCCGTTTGCGGCGAGCGTACCTTCGGGCATGGGCAGGTGGCTTATGAAAACCGAGTCGTTGTCGAGATTCGCCGCTTCATCGGGCTTGCCGACCCCAGTCGCAGCGGCCGCCGTCGGAGCGAGCGCGTAGTTTTTGCCTGCAGAAAAGATCACCGCGACGACGGTTCCGCTCGGACTGTTGTTGGTCAGGATGTTCGTCGCGGGACCGCAAGTGCCGGGGGCCGGAGCAGGCGTGGTAACGCTCGATTTGCATATCAGCAGATCGTTCGTGCCGGGCTGACAGGACATGCCGTTTTGCTTGAGATTCGCCTTCGACGTGAAGTGCGGAGTGGTCGAAGTGCCCACGCAGCTGTTAATCGATTGCGCGACCGCGTAACGGATGCGGTTGTTCCAGGCGTCGAGCGCGAAGCCTTGCGTGTCGACCGGTTGGAATCCGAGCGTGATCGCAGGCAAGAAACCGTTGTAAGGGTTCGTGCAACCGCCGCCTCCAGCAGGCGATTCCACGCCGGTGGTGGTGCCGTCGGCCGGGCATGGCAAGCGCCCATTGGCGACGGCGAAGCCCAGGAGCGCCTCGCGCGCCTGGTCCAGCCGGCGCTGCGTTTCGTCGCGCGTACGCTGCTCCGTCTGCGCCGAAAGCGTATACAGGGCGCTGCCGAGCAAAAGGCCGATGATGGCGAGCACCACCGCCATCTCGACGAGTGAAAAACCGCGCGCGCCGATGCGCCTAGTCACAGGGCGACACGCCGTCAGTGAAGGGACAGGTGGCTATGCGGTCGTTGCCGGACACGGTGTACACCTGATAGGCAAACGCGCGCGGCGAGCCGCCGGTGAGCGCGTTCTGGCCCTCGACGTACTGGTTGATTGCCACGGCCGGACGTGTCTGACCGGTAACCGCCGGGCCCATGAGCGCCAGCACGAAGCGCTTGTCATTGGTGAGGCCGTTGGCGGCGGGAAAACCGTTCACCGTCATGTTGCCGCCTGCCTGAGCGGCCGACGTGCCAGGCGCGACGGCGTAGTAAGCATATCGGTACCACTCGTTTCTGATGAACCAGTAGTGTGGATCGCCCGCCGCGGGATTCAACAGATCGAACGGTCCGGCATGCCCGTTCTTGGCGCCAGCGGAGAGCTTGCTGCCCGCGAGAATCGGCGTCGCGAGCTGCGCGAACTGCACGCTTACCGTCTGCTGGGTCACCAACAGAAAACCGAGCAAGCCGTTGCACGTCAGGCCGCCAAGCAGGCTGTCCTTGCAGATGTTGGGCGCCGAAACGCTCGCCTGCACCGACAGGCCGACATCGCCATCGGTCTTGGGGGCGATGCTGAAGTTGGAGAGAGTTGCGCTGCCCGCCGTCACCGTAATGTCCGCTGTGCTTTGCACGGAGCGCGCCCTAAAGCTTGCCGCCCCGTGCGGCGCGTTGGCCTGGAGCGTAGCGGTGATGCTATTGGCGCCCGTGATGCCGAGCAGCAGCTGTCCGAGCGCGGTGAAACGATAATAGTTGAACGAGCAGACCACCGGTGCCGCGGTGTTGCAGCCGCCGGAAGTGATCCCGTCCCCGGTGAAGTTGCCAATCCAGCTCGAGGCGCACGGCGCCGCATTCAAGGCGATCGGTAGCAACCCTTCTCTCTGTTGCGCCGAAGCGCTGGGGCCGCAATGGGCATTGGCGGCGATGTTGTTTTCCGGAGCAGTGAAAGGCACGGCATACGGCAGAAACTTGTTGCCGCTTACCCAGACGTCGCCGAACTCGCTCAGAAGGGGCGCCACGGTGCGCTGCAGCCGTTCGGCAAGCGGACCCTGCATCGCGTTGAGCAATTCGCTCGCCGTAATGACGACCGCCTGATCGTTGATGACCGGGTTGGTTGCATTATCGACAACGGAAACACCGAAGGTGTCATCTACGGGCGAGGACGCGTTCTGGCACTCGAGGTAGTCACGATAGTCGGGGGTGGCGCCTGTCGGCACATGGCTGCGGTCGCTCCTCGACTGATTGCTAGCGGTGCACCCGGCGGCGATCTGGACTGCGCTTGGATTCGTAAGGAGTGGCGGACCGGGCGCGAAGATCACCGCTACGACATTGTTGGTACCGTCGACTGACAGGTTTCCGCTCGCGGGCGTTGCGCTCGCCACATTGATCATCTTCCCTGCCGCAGGGGGACTCGCGTCGAAGGCCCAATTGGCAGACACGGCGTACCAGAGCGGCTCGGAAGAGGCGTCCAGCAGCTTGTCGAGGCCGAGCGTGCGCCATGGCAGGCGGCCGACGGTCTTGTTGGCTGGAAACGTCGGCGAGCACGTACCGGCGGCTATGCCTTCCGATGCCGTACCGGCATTGCCAGGGGATTCTGGGCAGGGAAAGCGTCCCGGAAAGTCGTTTCCGAGGTCCAAAACTTCCTTCACCACATAGCCTATGAGAGCCGCCTTCGCCTGTTGCAGAACCTGCGCATTCACATTGCGCGTCGTTGTCGTTGCGTTAGTCCATCTGCCGAGGCGGCTGTAGAGCACGGCCGCGAAGCCCAGAATTAGAACAAGCGCAAAGATAAGAAGCGTGACGCCGCGCTGTTTTGCGCGCAGCCGCATGGTTCAGGGATGTTGCGGGCGAATCCGGATCTCGCCGTCGCCCAGCACGTCACGCACTTCGCCGTTGGCGCGATCCAGCGTCTCGCCGGGTTTGAGGCGCACACGGCCGCCGCCTTCAACGTTGACAGATACAGCTCCGCGCTCGCGCGAGGTTTCGATGCGCGGCGCTTCAGATGGACTTTCGCCCATGGCTTCGCCGTTGATCCACACCGTGGAAGGCCCGCCCGAGCGCTTGACGTAGCCGTCCACGCGCGTGGTCGGGGCAGCGACCGGCGCGGCCGGCCTGTCCGGCATGCGCGCCTTGCGTCGCAAGTCGAGATTGGCGCGCTGATCCGGCGTGAAGAAGAGTCGGCCGAGCTCCTGCGCCTGGGCCAGCGGCGGGAGGAGGGCGCAGACGAGCGTGACGGCCGCGAGTCTCATTTCTTCGCCCCGCGATCGACGATGGTGATGAGGTCGATGTCGCATTCGGCGCGCAGGCGCGGTGTCATGGTCGCGCCGGTCAATGCCTGTCCGGTGCGCGTCACGGCGCATTTCCGGACGGCGTAGAAGGCGTTGCCGGACTCGCGCAGATCGGCGAGGAAGCGCAGCAGGTCCTCTTCATGCAGGAGCGCGAGGTCGACCTTCATGGTGCTCGCGTAGAAGTCAACCTTGCCGGGCTTGCCCTGCACGGAGCTGAGCAGGCGCTGGCGATCGACGACGTAGCGCAGGTCGAGCAGCTCACGCTGCGTGCGGATGCGGCTCACGGCATCGGCCCATTCCAGGCGGCGCTCTTCGCCGAGGATATTGAGCTGCCTGAGCCGCCGGTAGACGTCGATCTTCTCCTTGACCTCGCGCTCCTCCTCGGCGATGCGCGCCAGGCGTTCGCTGTTTTGCCGCCGTTCGCCCTGCGCGGCGCTGAACTCGCGGCGAGCGCTCGCCAGAGATTCGCCGGCGACGTAGAGCAGCGCCACGCCGCAGGCCAGCAATGCGGCCGCCAGGCCGAGCGGTCGCAGTAGGCGCTTCGATTCTTCGCGCGTGAGCTTCATGGCAGTCTGCGCGCGAGCACCACCGTGAATCGCGGCGCCTCGTTCGAGTCGCCGGCGCCGATGTCGCCGCTCAGGACGCCTTCCGGCGTGACATCGAAAGGCAGCTGGGTCCGGGCGAGCTGGTAGCCATTGCTGGCGAGCGCCCCCGCGAACTGCTGCACCTGTGCCGTGAGGCCGCGGTAGTCGCTCCTCTGCGTGGCATTGACGCGCCCCGAGAGCTCGACCAGCACGAGCCCCTCGGCCTGCGCATCGAGCGACAGCCCCTTCAGCGCCGCCTCGCGCTGCTCGCCAACTGCGGCGACGTTCCAGCGCAGGCTGTCGAGCTCGAATTGCGGATACTTCTGCAGCACGCGCGATACATGCACGAAGGCACCCTCGGGCTGGGCGCTGCGCTCGGCGACGCGCCTGAATTCGACCACCGTCGACTTGAGGTTGTCAGTGCTCGTCTCGGTGACCGGGAAGGTGGCGGTGATGCGCGCATATTCGGTGGCGGCGGCGTGTGCCCGCTGCATTTCGTCGGCCGCCTGGTCGCGCACGTCCATCGCCTCGAGGGCGCGGCCACCGGCGATAAGGGCGCAGGCGCAGAACGCCGCCGCCCCGGCGGCGATGATGCCCCGCTGCAGTTGCCACAGCAGGTACGGACGCCGCTCCTCGCGCGTGGCGAACTGCTCGCGCGGCGGTTTGCGTGCCGCGAGGTGGACGTACAGCGCTTCGGCCGTGATGCCGGCCGGTAGGCGGCGCAGCCTGAGCGCCTGCAGCGCCTCGCTGTAGTCGAGCGTCCGGAAAAGCAGCCGGGCGTCCGAATGCAGCGCCTGCTCGAAGGCAGAGCGTGCCGCCGGCGGCGCAATCACCAGCGTCTGCACTGGGCCGGCATCGCGCGGCAGCGCGCGCAACGTGACCAGATACTGCACCAGCCGCTGCGTCTCGGAACGGATGAAGCCGGCGAGCGCCTGGGGCGCCACGTCCACTGTTCGTTCCAGGCGCGCAAAGCGCAGACGGCCGCGCTCGAGATAGCACTGACGCAGCCCCGCGCGATTGGCGCTGACGATCAGCAGGCGCTCCTGACGCGCGCCGAGCGCCGCGGCGAGCGCGGGGGCAATGAGCGGCGCTGAATAGACGCCCGCGAGGCGCGCTCCGGCCTCCTGCAGCGCATCGAGCCACGGCGCGAGCAGCTGCGTGTTGGTGAACGAGGCGAGCAGCACGCGCTCGTTGCGCCGCTCGGCTGCGGCGAGCGTCCCGAGCGACAGGGCGGCAGCGAGGCGCGTGTCGCGGTAGCGCTGAGCGAGCCGCCGGCCAAGGAGCGCCGTGCGATCGGCGCCGCGCACGTATGGAATCTGCTCCTCGTGAAAATCCTCGCCCGCAAGGTCGGCGACGATGGCGAAGAGCGCGCCCCCTGCCGCGCGCAGGTGCTCGCGAAAGGCGGCGAGCCCCGCCTCGTCGCCGCTGAATTTCGCCGCCAGCTCAAGCCCCTGGCGGCCGGCGCGAAAGAGCAGGTGCTCTTCCGCAGTGAAGTACAGCACCTGACGGATCGCCATGGCCTAAAACTTCATCTTGGTGAAAGAGTCGTAGACCGGGCCGAGCACCGCCATCATGACCCAGAGGAGCAGCAGGCCGAGTACTAGCGTGAGCACGGGCTGGATGGCGGCTTGCAACCGCGCCACGCTGTCGCGTACATCACGGTTATAGAAGTACGTGACGTTCGCGAGCGCCCGGTCGAGCGCGCCGGTGTTTTCGCCGATGCGCAGCATGCGGATGACCAGCGGCGGGAAAAGCGCGAGTTCCTGGAAAGCGCCCGAGAGGTTCTTGCCCTCGGCGATCTGCTGGCCCGCGGCGCGCAGCGCCTGCTCCAGCACCTTGTTGCCGACGATCTCCTCGCAGCTCCTTAGCGCCTCGAGCACGGTGATCCCGGAGGCGTACATCATCGCGAAACTCGAAGCGAAGCGCGAAAGCAGCATCTTGCGAAGGATCGGACCGATCAGCGTCATGCGCAGCTTGTAGCTGTCGACCGCGTACTCGAGCGCGGGATTGGTTCGGATGGCGAGCTTCAGGCCGTAGAAAGCGAGCGCCGGCGCGGCGAGCACCGCGTACCAGTAGTTGCGCAGCGCGTCGGAGACGAAGATCAGCGCCTGCGTGTACCAGGGGATGGACTGGCCCATGTTGCGGATGAAGCCGACCATCTGCGGCACGATGTACAGCATCAGGAAGAAGGTGACCGCGAGCACGATGGTGCCGACGATCAGCGGATAGATCATCAGCTTTCGCGTCTGCGAGGCGATCTCGTCTTCCCATTTCAGCATCTCGGTGAGGCTGGTGAGCACCTCGGGCAGCTTGCCGGTCTGCTCGCCCGAGCGCACCAGGCTCACGAACACCTTGCCGAATACCTCGGGATGCTCGCCGAGCGCCTGCGACAGGCTGCGCCCGCCCTCGATCGACTCGATGAGGCCCGACACGACCTCGCGCACGCGGGCGTTTTCGACGCTCTCGCGCAGATCGTTCAGCCCCTCGAGCACCGGCACGCCGGCGCTCGCGAGCTGCTCCAGGTGGAAGCAGAAATTGATCAGGTCCGGGCGGCGAACGCCGCCACCCAGCAGCCGCACCTTATGACGCGACGGCGCGCCGACCACGAGGTCGAGGTCCATGCGTGAAAGCCGCTGCTCGAGGTCGAAGAGATTCGCCGCCTCGGCTCGGCCGAGCACGTTCTTGCCGCGCGGGTCGATCGCCTTGTAGCTGTAGAGCGGCATGGCCGCTCAGGCCATCCGGTCGGTGAGGTCGACGACGCGCATCACCTCGTCCAGCCCGGTTATGCCGGCACGCACCAGGCGCACGCCATCGTCGGCGAGGGTGCGGAAGCCGCTGGCGCGCGCGGCGGTGAGGATCTCGCGCGCCGTGGCGCGGCGCGCAACCAGCTCGTCGATGGCGGGGTCGATCTTGAGCAGCTCCATGATCGACTGGCGCCCGCGGTAGCCCTGGTAGTCGCACTGGTCGCAGCCGACTGCGCGGAAGATCGCCGTCGGCTCGGTCGGCGTGATGCCGAGCAGCCGCCGCTCGCGCACGTCGGGGTCGTGCGCTTGCCGGCAGGTGCGACAGAGCTTCCTCACCAGGCGCTGGCCGAGAATGCCGATGATGTTGCCCGCCAGGATGTCCGGCACGATGCCGATGTCGAGCAGGCGCGGGAAGGCGCCGGCGGCCGAGTTGGTGTGCAGCGTCGAATAGACCTGATGGCCCGTCATGGCGGCGCGGAACGCCATCTCGGCCGTCTCCTGGTCGCGCACCTCGCCGACCAGGATGACGTCCGGGTCCTGGCGCATCATGGCGCGGATGCCGTTCGCGAAATCGAGCTTCGCCGCTTCGGACACCGACGTCTGTCGGATGAGCGTCATCGGATACTCGACCGGATCCTCCAGGGTCATGACGTTGATGCCGTCGGAATTGATGTGGTTCAGGATCGAGTAAAGCGTGGTGGTCTTGCCGCTGCCGGTGGGGCCGGTAACCAGGATGATGCCCTCGGGCCGCGCGATCATCCGCTTGAGTAGCTCGAGCTGTGATTCCTCGAGCCCGAGCTTGTCGAGCGGCACGATGCCTTTCTGCCGGTCGAGGATGCGCAGCACCAGGTTCTCGCCATGGGTCGTCGGCAGGCTCGCCACGCGAAAGTCGACCACCCGCCCCGACATGGTCGCCGAGATGCGGCCATCCTGCGGCGCGCGCGTCTCGGCGATGTTCATTTTCGCCATGACTTTCAGCCGCACCGCCATCGCCGGCCAGTAGGTCTTGTGCAGCGAGCGGATCTGGCGCAGCACGCCGTCGATGCGGTAGCGGATGCGCAGGAAGTTCTGCTCCGGCTCGAAGTGGATGTCGGAGCCCCCGCGCTCCACGGAATCGGCGAGCAGCGCGGAGATCAGGCGCACCACCGGCTGCGAATACTCGTCGCCTTCGGCAACCGAACCGTAGTCGATCTCACCGGTTTCGATCTCCTTGAGAATGCCGTCGATCGAGAACTCGTGGCCGTAGTAGTGCTCGATCGCGCGCTCGATCTCCGAGTCGCCGGCGATGCGCAGCTCGACCTCGTAGTCGTCCTTGACGTGCGCGCGCAGCTGGTCGAGCGCGACGATGTTGTTGGTGTCGGCGAGTGCGACGATGAACTTCTTCTGCTGCCGGTCGAGCGCCACCGGGAAGATGCGGTAGCGGCGCGCCATGTCGCGCGGCAGGAGCTTGAGCGCCGCCGGATCGACGATGATGCGGCTGAGATCGACCGCCTGCAGGCCGAGCTTCTCCGAGAGCGCGTCGCGCAGCGTCGCTTCGGAGACGAAGCCGAGCTGCACCAGCAGCCGGCCTACCGGCACATGGCTCTTGGTCTGCTCGAGCAGCGCGATGCGCAGCTGGTCCTCGGTCAGGATGCCCTGGTCGATCAGGATCTGGCCGAGGTGGCGCTTGGCCTGCGGATTTCCGGGCGAATTCACTTGCTCAGTTCGGTGGCGCGCCGGCGCGCTGCGCCGAGATCGAAGCTCGCCCCGTGCTTCTCGGCGAGGCCGATCGCGCGCTCGTAGTACTCGAGCGCCGGGCGCCGCTGGCGCAGATGGTCGAGGCTGATCGCGAGGTTGTAGGCGAAGTCCGCGTTTTCCGGCTCGGCGGCATAGGCCATGAAGTATTCTTGCTGCGCCTCGGCCCAGCGGTTCTGGGTGGCGAGCTGGTTTCCGAGCGTGAAATTGAGCGCATGCGCGCCCGGATCGGCCGCTAGCAATGACTAGACGCGGCTCTCGGTCACCAGCGGATCGCTGCGGCCGGAGCGCAGCGCAATGAGCCCCGCCTGCGCTTGCGCGTCGCGCGGCTCGAGCTGCAGCACCCGCAGATACAACGCTTCCGCGCTCTCGTAGCGGCCGGCGCGGACTTCGACCGCGCCGAGCCCGAGCAGCGCATCGCGGTTGTTCGGCTCCTCGCGCAGCGCCTGCTCGTACTCGCCGCGGGCGCTGG
>JAEKLK010000078.1 GCA_019509895.1 Betaproteobacteria bacterium
GATCCTCGCCGGCAGCCAGCTCGGCGTGGTGGCGATCATCGGCATCATTCTCCTGATCGGCATCGTAAAGAAGAACGCGATCATGATGATCGACTTCGCGCTCGACGCCGAGCGCAACGAGGGCAAGTCGCCGCGCGACGCGATCTTCCAGGCGTGCCTGCTGCGCTTCCGGCCGATCCTGATGACCACCTGCGCGTCGCTGTTCGGCGCGCTGCCGCTCATGCTCGGCACCGGCGTCGGCTCGGAGCTGCGCCACCCGCTCGGCCTCACCATGGTCGGCGGGCTGATCGTCAGCCAGGTGCTCACGCTCTTCACCACGCCGGTGATCTACCTGTACTTCGATCGCCTGGCGCGGCGCTACCGCCCGGCCGTGGCATGAACCTCTCGGCGCCCTTCGTCGCCCGGCCGGTCGCGACTACGCTGCTCGCGATCGGCGTGGTGCTCGCGGGCGTGGTGGCGTTCACGCAGCTGCCGGTGTCGCCGCTGCCGCAGGTCGACTATCCCACCATCTCGGTGCAGGCGCAGCTGCCGGGCGCCAATCCCGAGACCATGGCCTCCACCGTGGCGACGCCGCTCGAGCGCGCGCTCGGCCGCATCGCCGGGGTCAACGAGATCACCTCGTCGTCCTCGCTCGGCTCGACGCGCATCACGCTGCAGTTCGACCTCGACCGCGACATCAACGATGCCGCAACCGAAGTGCAATCGGCGATCAACGCCGCGAGGAGCCAGTTGCCCTCCGGCATGCCGAACAACCCGACCTACCGCAAGGTAAATCCGGCTGATGCGCCGATCATGGTACTTACGCTCACCTCCGACACGCTGACGCGTGGGCAGATGTACGACTGGGCCTCGACGGTGGTGGCGCAGAAGCTCTCGCAGGTGCGCGGCGTAGGCCAGGTCACCGTCGGCGGCAGCGCGCTGCCCGCGGTGCGCGCCGAGCTCAACCCGACCGCGCTCAATGCCTATGGCATCGCGCTGGGCGAGGTGCGCACAGCGCTCGCCAATGCCAACGCCAACCGGCCCAAGGGACTGGTGGAAAACGGCGAGCGCGCCTGGTGGATCCACGCCAACGATCAGGCGCAAAAGGCCGCCGATTACCTGCCGCTCATCGTTGCCTACCGCAACGGCGCCGCAGTGCGGCTGGCTGACGTCGCCGAGGTGGTCGACTCGGTGCAGGACGTGCGCAACGCCGGCGAGGCGAACGGCCGGCCGGCGGTGCTGATCATCATCAACCGCGAGCCGAACGCCAATATTCTGCAGACCGTGCAGCGCGTGCGCGATCTCATGCCGTTCCTCTCGGCCTCGATTCCCGCCAGTGCCGACCTGGGCGTCGCCATGGAGCGCACCTCCACCATCCGGGCGTCGCTGCGCGAGGTGGAGAAGACGCTGATCCTTGCCGTGGCGCTCGTCATCCTGGTGGTGTTCGCGTTCCTGCGGCGCGTGCGGGCAACGCTGATCCCGGCGGCCGCCGTGCCGGTGTCGGTCGTCGGCACCTTCGGCTTCATGTACCTCGCCGGCTACAGCCTGAACAACCTGTCGCTGATGGCGCTGATCGTCGCCACCGGCTTCGTCGTGGACGATGCCATCGTCGTGCTGGAGAACGCCACGCGGCACATCGAGGAGGGCATGAGCCCGATGCAGGCGGCGCTCACCAGCGCAGCCGAGGTCGGCTTCACAGTCCTGTCGATGAGCCTGTCGCTCATCGCCGTCTTCATCCCGATCCTCTTCATGGGCGACATCGTCGGGCGACTGTTCCGCGAGTTCGCCATGACGCTCTCCGCCGCGATCCTCGTGTCGCTCGTCTGCTCGCTCACTCTCACGCCGATGATGTGCGCGCGGCTGCTGTCCGCGGGGCCGCGCGAGCATGGGCGGCTCTATCGCGCGAGCGAGCGCGCTTTCAACGCGCTGCGCGACCGCTACGGTCGCACGCTCGGCTGGGCGCTGGCGCATCCCCTCGTCATGGTGGTGGTGCTGCTCGCCGCCGTGGGCCTCAACGTCTATCTGTACGTGGCGATGCCGAAGGGCTTCTTTCCGCAGCAGGACACCGGCCGCATGATGGGCTTCATCCGCGCCGACCAGACCACTTCGTTCCAGTCGATGCAGGAAAAAATGGCGCAGATCGTCAACATCGTGCGCGCCGATCCGTCGATCGACACGGTCACCGCGGTCACCGGCGGCGGCTTTGGCGCCCGCAACTCGGGCTTCATGTTCATTGCGCTCAAGCCGCTCGCGGAACGCCCATCGGCCGGTGAAGTGGTGGCACGCCTGCGGCCGCAACTACAGCGCGTGCCTGGCACCAACCTGTTCCTCGTTCCCGTGCAGGACATCCGCGTCGGCGGGCGCCAGGCGAGCGGCACCTACCAGTACACGTTGCAGAGCGACGACCTGGATGCGCTGCGCCTCTGGACCACGCGCCTTCAGACCGCGCTGCAGAGCGTGCCCCAGCTTGCCGATGTGACGAGCGACCAGGAAACGCGCGGCCTGCAAGCGATGGTCATGATCGACCGCGCGACGGCGGCGCGTCTGGGCATCACGACCGACACGATCGACCAGACGCTCGGCAACGCCTTTGGCCAGTCGGTCGTCTCTACCATCTACACCGAGCGCAACCAGTACCGCGTCGTCATGGAAGTCGACCCACGCTACGCGCAGGGACCCGAGGCACTGAAGGATGTCTACGTCATCGGGCCGAACGGCACCGTGCCGCTCGCGAGCGTGGCGCGCTACGACTACTCGAACGCGCCGCTGTCGGTGAACCACCAGGGCCAGTTCGCCTCGGCCACCATCTCCTTCAACCTCCCGGAGGGAGTGTCACTGTCGCAGGCCGCGGCAGCGATCAACGAGACGATGGCGCGCATCGGCGTGCCGGCAACGGTCTACGGCTCCTTCCAGGGGACGGCGCGCTCGTTCCAGAGCACGCTTTCGCGCCAGCCCTGGCTGCTCCTGGCCGCGATCCTCACCATGTACATCGTGCTCGGCATGCTCTACGAGAGCACCGTGCATCCGATAACGATTCTCTCGACGCTACCGTCCGCCGGGCTCGGCGCCCTGCTCGCGCTGCTCGCCTTCAAGGCGGAGTTCACCGTGATCGCGCTGATCGCCGTGTTCCTGCTCATCGGCCTGGTGAAGAAGAACGCCATCCTGATGGTCGATTTCGCGCTCGAGCGCGAGCGCGGCGGCATGGCGCCGAAGTCGGCGATCTACGAGGCATGCCTGCTGCGCTTCCGCCCGATCATGATGACCACCATGGCGGCGCTGCTCGGCGCGCTGCCGCTCGTTCTTGGCCGCGGCGACGGCGCGGAGCTGCGCCAGCCGCTCGGCATCGCCATCGTCGGCGGCCTGATCCTCTCCCAGTTGTTGACGCTCTATACGACGCCGGTGGTCTATCTGTATGTCGACCGCTTCAACGGCTGGTGGACCCGCACCGTGCGCCGCCGGCCGGCGGAGGCAGCGGCATGAACGCAATTCGGGGACGGAGCCCGAACTGTTGGCCGGCATTGCTCGCTTGCATGGCGCTCGCCGGCTGCATGGTCGGCCCCGACTACCGCAAGCCGGAGGCACCCGCGCCCGCCGAATACAAGGAGCTCGACGGCTGGCGCCAGGTCCAGCCGCGCGACCAGCTGCCGCGCGGGTCCTGGTGGACCGTGTTCGGCGATGCCGAACTCGACAAGCTGATGCAGCGCGTCGACATCTCCAACCAGAACATCAAGGTCGCCGAGGCGCGGCTGCGCCAGGCGCGCGGTGTCGCCGACCAGGCGCGCGCCGGCCTCTTTCCGACGCTGTCGGCCAACGCCTCGGGCATCCGCACCAAATCGCCGTCGCTCGCCAACCAGCCCAACTTCGCCAACGGCGCGGTCAACAACTATGCAGTCGGCCTGAGCGCCAGCTGGGCCCTCGACCTGTGGGGGAGCGTGCGCCGCTCGGTCGAAGCGGGCGAGGCCAACTGGCAGGCGAGCGCCGCGCAGCTCGAGGCCGCGAAGCTCTCGGCGCGCGCGACGCTGGCGCAGAACTACTTCGCGCTGCGCGTCGCGGATACGACGAAGCGGCTGCTCGAGGACACGGTAAAGGCCTACCAGCGCTCGTTCGAGCTGACGCAGAACCGGTACAACTCGGGCGTCGCGGCACGCGTCGATGTGGTGCAGGCGGAGGTGCAGCTGAAGAGCGCACAGGCGCAGCTCATCGACGTCGGCGTCGAGCGCGCGCAGCTCGAGCACGCCATCGCGCTGCAACTCGGCGAGGTGCCGGCGAACTTCGCGCTGGCGCCGAGCGAGCTCAAGATCGCCATGCCGCAGGTGCCGCTCGCAGTGCCTTCCGAGTTGCTCGAGCGCCGGCCGGACATCGCCGCCGCCGAGCGCACGATACAGGCGGCGAACGCGCAGATCGGTGTCGCCAAGGCCGCCTACTACCCGACAGTTTCGCTTTCCTCGGCGCTCGGCTATCGGGGCACCAATTACCTCACGCTCTTCACGGCGCCCGGGCGCTTCTGGTCGCTTGGTGCATCGGCAGCCGAGACGCTCTTCGACGCCGGCGCGCGCGGCGCCGTCACCGACCAGGCGATGGCCGGCTACGACGCGCAGGTCGCGACTTACCGGCAGACGGTGCTCACCGGCTTCCAGGAAGTCGAGGACAACCTGGCGGCGCTGCGCATTCTCGAAGAGGAAGCCGCCCTGCAGGACGAGGTGGCGCAGGCCAAGCGCTCGGCGGCGGCTGGAGCGCCGAGGCGCTGCCGCAGCGCTAGCACGCCTGTCGTCCCCGCGAAAGCGGGGACGACGCTTCAGCCTCTCTTGAAGTTGCTCCAGGCATGCCCGCTACGCATGCACGGCGCGCATATTTATCGTTTGAGCGCCGCCCCGGGGCTGCGGCATCGTCTCGGTTTATCGCCGGCCACGCCGGTTCGCTCCCCGAAAGCGGCGTTTCGTCGCAATCGCGTTGTCCGGGGAAGCGGACCCTCCTACGCTGCCGGTCATGGCAGACAGGAGAACGCCCATGAAAACAACCAGCCGCCTCATCGCCCTCGCCGTCGCCGTCGTTGTAAACGCCGCCGCCTTGGCCGCGCTGCATACGGCGATGGTGCAAGGTACGGAGGAGGCGCTCGCCGCGAATGACGAGCCGCAGCATGTGGTCGTCAACGCCGAGCGCACACCCGGCGAGATGGCGAACAGCAACTGCCCGGGTCCCAAGGCGCTCTGAGATGCGATCATTCGCCTTCCGTGGCCGCCGCTCGCGCTATCCTCGCCGAAGACGAACCCCTCCTGCGCGAGGAGCTGGCCGAGCTCCTCGCGAGTCTGTGGCCCGAGCTTGACATCGTCGCCCAGGCGGCCGATGGCATCGCGGCGCTGCAGGCGGTCGAACGGCATGCTCCGGACATCCTTTTCCTCGATATCAACATGCCGGGTCTGAACGGCCTCGAGGTCGCCCGCCAGGCGAGCGGCCGCTGCCACGTGGTGTTCGTCACCGCCTACGACCAGCACACGCTCGCCGCCTTCGAACAGGGCGCCGCGGACTACCTGCTGAAGCCGGTGCAGCCAGCACGACTCGCGACTACAGTCGCGCGCCTCAAGGAGCGCATCGGCCGCCCGCCGGCGGCGCTCGAAGGGCTCCTGCGCGAGCTGGGTGCGAGAGCAAGCGGATACTTACGCTGGATCAACGCCTCCCAGGGCCAGACCGTGCGCGTCATCACCGTCGAGGACGTCTGCTACTTCCAGGCAGACAGCAAGTACACCCGCGTGGTGACGCCCGAGGGCGAATCCCTCATCCGCAAGCCGATCAAGGAACTGTCGCAGGAGCTCGACCCGGCGGCCTTCTGGCAGATCCACCGCTCGACCATCGTCAACGTGCACGCGATCGCCGGCGTGCTGCGTGACCTCCGCGGCCGCACGCAGGTCCGCCTGAAGCGGCGCGAGGAGGTCCTGCAGGTGAGCGACGCCTACACCGCGCTCTTCCGGCAGATGTGATGCCGCTTCGTCTTCTCACCGGTCTCTCTTGGAAGGCGCTCGCGCTGGTGACAGCCTTCTGCGCCCTCCAAGCGCTCGAATGGGTCCTCTCGCCGAAGAGCGGCGTCATGGGCGGCGACGCCGGCGACCTCGCGCTCGGCTTCGTGGCCCGCCTCACCGTGTTCCTCATCACGGGCGCCACCATGCTCGTCACGGCGATCGCCGTGCTGAACGCCTTCGGCCGCGCCGGCCGCGAGAACCTCGGCGTCGCCATCATCGCGATCGTGGCGAGCGCCGGGGCCGCGGCACTCGTGCGCTACGCCGTAGGCGCCGTGCCGGCGGGCGAAGGGGCGCGCTACATGCTGCTCATCTTCACCTCGTGGCTCGGCTCGAGCGTCGTGCTGGTTGCCGGCTACGTGTACTACCTGCGCGCGCAGGTCGCGCAGGAGGAATCGCTCGCCGCCGAGCTGCGCCGTGGCGCGCTCGAGACGCAGCAGCTCGCTACGCGGCTGCGCCTGCTGCAGGCGCAGGTCGAGCCGCATTTCCTGTTCAACACACTTTCCAACGTGCGGCGCCTTAGCCAGAACGATGCGCCGGCCGGCCGCGCCATGCTGGCGCAGCTCACGCGCTATCTGCGCGCCGCGCTGCCGCGCATGCGGGAGCACGAGACCACGCTCGCCGAAGAGATCGACCTGGTCTCGGCGTATCTCGGCCTGCAGAAGATTCGCATGGGGGCGCGCCTCGAGACCTCGATCGACGCGCCGGAGCCGCTCCTCAAGGCGCGCGTGCCGCCGATGATGCTCGCGACGCTGGTCGAGAACGCGATCAAGCACGGCATCGCTCCGCTCGCCGAGGGCGGCGCCATTCGCATAACAGCCGAGCGCCTAGCCAATGCGCTCAAGCTCACCGTGGCCGATACCGGCCGGGGCCTCGGCAGCGCCGCGTCCGGGTCCGGCGTCGGCCTCGCCAACATCCGCGCGCGCCTTTCGGCCCTCTATGGCGAGCGCGCCGCCCTGTACCTGGAGGCGAACGCGCCGCGCGGCGTGGCCGCCGTCATCACCCTCCCCTTGCCATGAGACTCTTCGCCGGCTTCGGCAGACGCCACCTCCTGATCGCGCTCGTCTTCTGCGTGGTGGTGGAGCTCGGCCACCTGACCTACGAATGGCTCAGTGCCGAGGACCTGCATACGGGCATCGTCGCGCTGTGGGTCGCGCTCTATTTCGTCCTCGCGGTCGCCGGCCTGGCGTGCGCCGTCGCGACCGACAACGTGCTCGGCGAGCGCGCAAGCACGGCCGCGCGCCTGCTCGTCGCGACGCTCGTCACGGCGGCCTTCGGCACGCTGTTCATCGAGACGCTGCTCATCTCGCTGCCCGAGTCCCTGCGCCTTGCGATCGAGGGCAAGGACTGGAGCGGGTTCCAGGGCCCGCTGCACCGCCTGCTCTTTCGCTTCAGCATCAGCGCCGGCTGGTCGATGCTTCTCGTGAGCCTCTACACCATGCTCGAGGCGAGCCGCCGCGCCACCGAGCGGCTGCACGGCACACGGGTCGCGGCGCTCGCCACCCAGCGCCAGATGGTCGAGGCCGATTTGCGCGCCATGCAGGCGCGCGTCGAGCCGGATCTGTTGTTCGCGGCGCTCGTCGCGGTCGACGAGGCCTACGGCCGCAGCGTCGACGAAGGCGAACGCGCACTCGATGCGCTGATCGCGTTCCTGCGCGCCGCGCTACCGGCCGAAAGCGCGTCGACGTCCACGGTCGCCGCCGAGCTCGATCTCCTGCGTGCCTACGTCGGCGTACGAGAGCTGGTGAGCGGCCCGAAGCTCGCGCTCGACATCGCCGCCGAGCCGGCCACGCGCACGCAGCCGATGCCGGCGATGCTCCTGCTGCCGCTCGCGCGCTGGGCGCTCGACGGCGCGCCGGCCGCCGGGCTGCGGGTGGCGGCGCGCTGCGCGGCCGCCGGCGCGCTCGAAATCTCGCTCAAGAGCGACCTCGAATCCGCGCCGCAGGCAGCCGGCGCCGAAATCGCCGGTATCCGTGAGCGCCTCCAGCATCTCTATGGCGAGCGCGCCCGACTCGAAGCGGGCGAACAGGGCACCGCGCGCCACGCGCTGATCGCACTCCCCGCTTAAATCCTGCAGCGTCAAACTGTCGGTTCTGCTCGCGCTGCGCCGCGGTACGGAAATGAACGGCCCCGAGATCGAGATCGTCGAGCACGGGCCCGCGGGTCTGGTGCGCTATCGTGAGGGAGACAATACGCACGAGTTCCAGTGGGAATTCGGCACCGGAAAGGTGGTGGTGTTCGTCTACGCGCCTTCGCCCGCCGAGTGGGATGCGCGCCTGCCGTGGGCGGCCGGCCGGCGAACGGAAGTGCTCGGCGCGCTCGGGCGTGAAGTGTGCCGCCAGAAGTGTCCCGGCTGCCGCGTGCACATCGCCGAGCGGTGGATCGAGTTGCGCGACTAGTGCGCGCGTCCCTCGAAGCCGCGCGGGATGGCATCAAGCAGCTTGCGCGTGTACTCGTGCTGCGGGCTCCGGAAGATCGCCTCCGGCGTGCCGCGCTCGACTATCTCCCCCGCGCGCATGACCAGCACCTCGTCCGACATGTACTTCACAACGGCGAGGTCGTGCGAGATGAAGACATAGGCCAAGCCCAGGCTTTCCTGCAGGTCGAGGAGCAAATTCAGGACTGTCGCCTGCACCGAGACGTCGAGGGCCGAGACCGGCTCGTCGCAGATCAGCACTTGCGGCTCCACCGCGAGCGCGCGCGCGATGGCAATGCGCTGCCGCTGGCCGCCGGAGAACTCGTGCGGATAGCGCTGCATCGCATCGGCCGGCAGGCCCACCCGGTCGAGTAAACGCCTCGCCCGCTCGTAGCGTTCGGCGTCGCTACCGCCGAGGCCGTGGATGCGCATCGGCTCGACCAGCGTGCGGCCGATGGTGCGACGCGGATTGAGGCTCGCATACGGATTCTGGAAGACGACCTGGATGCGCCGCCGAAACGGCATCATCTGGGCGCTCGACAGGCGCAGGAGATCCGTGCCGTCGAGGCGCGCCTCGCCGGCGGTGGCGTCGAGCAGCCGCATGGCAAGCATCGCTACCGTCGTCTTGCCGGAGCCCGATTCGCCCACCAGCCCGACCGTGCGACCGCGCGCCACGTCGAAGGAGACGTCGCGCACGGCGGTGAGCGAGCGCCGAGCGAAGAGGCCGGTGCGCAGGCGAAACTCCTTGCGCAGCGAGCGCGCCTGCATGAGCGGTGCACCAGCCGCCGGACGCTCGAGTAATGCGGGCGTGGGCGGCACGCCGCGCATGAAGTCGTCGATCACCGGCAGGCGCCGCGGCCGCGCGTCGAGGCGCGGCCGGCAGGCAAGCAGCGCGCGCGTATAGGCATCCTGCGGCGCGCTGAAGATGCGCGCCACCGGCCCGCTCTCGCGCACCACGCCGTCGCGCATCACGACGACGTCGTCGGCGAGCTCGCCCACCAGCCCGAGATCGTGGCTGATGAAGAGCACGCTCATACGGTGGCGCTCACGCAGGCGGGCGATCAGCTCCAGCACCTGGCGCTGCACCGTCACGTCGAGCGCCGTGGTCGGCTCATCGGCGATCAGCAGCTTCGGCTCGTTCGCGATGGCTATCGCGATCATCACGCGCTGCTGCTGGCCGCCGGAGAGCTCGTGCGGATAGGAACGCAGCCGTGGCCGCGGCTCCGGGATGCCGACCTCGGCGAGCAGCTCGGCCGCCCGCTCCAGCGCCGCGCGCGCGCTCATGCGCCGGTGGAGGCACAGCACCTCGGCCACCTGCTCGCCGACCGTCAGCACGGGATTGAGCGAGCTCATCGGCTCCTGGAACACTGCGCTGATCTCGCGCCCGCGCAGCGAGCGCAGGCGCGCCTCGGGCGCAGCGAGCAGATTCTCGCCGCGATAGAGCACGCGGCTCGCCGGCTCCACCACCGCGTTCTCTGGCAGCAGGCGCAGGATCGACATCGCCGAGACCGTCTTGCCGCTGCCCGACTCGCCGACCAGCGCAAGCGTCGCGTCCTCGCGCACCGCGAAGCTCACGCCGCGCACCGCCTCGACCGTGCGCTGCCTGCCCAGGCGGAAGGCGACGCGCAGGTTCTCGACGGCGACCAGATCGCTCATCTCAGCTTCGGGTCGAGCGCGTCGCGTAGGCTGTCGGTGAGCATGGAGAAGGCGGTGAGGAAGATCGCCATGAACGCGGTGGCGGCGGCGAGCTGCCACCACTTGCCGATCACCAGCTCGGTCTGCGCCTCGGAGAGCATCGTGCCCCAGGAGACCATGTCGATCGGCACGCCGAGCCCGAGGAACGAGAGGATCACCTCCACCTTGATGAAGGCGACGACCAGCAACGAGAGCTGCACCAGGATGACGTGGCTCACGTTCGGCAGGATATGCACGAACATGCGGGAAGCCGCCGAGGCGCCGATCGCCTGCGCCGCCAGCACGTACTCGCGCGAGCGGTGCTTCATGTACTCGGCACGCACCAGGCGATACATGCCGGTCCAGCCGGTCACCGAAAGAATGATCACTACGGTCCAGATGCCGCTCGCGAAGAGATCGGCAAAGGCAAAGTGGCGCACAGCGCCGCCACCACGCCGACGGCGATCGACACCTGCGTACCCTTGATTGCCTTGGCGAGTACATCGTGCCCCCAACGATCGCCGCCCCAGGGCAGGGTGGTGGAACGCTCGCGCTCGGTGTGCTTCAGCTCGGCGGTGCGCTTCTCCCACTCGGCGTACTTCGGCGCGAGCGGATCGATATCGCGCAAGTCGGGCGCAACGCCCTTCTTGCCCTGAGCGCGCTGCGCGATCTGCGCCTCGAAATTCGGCCGATCGCCGAGGAAAGACGGATTGGCATAAGGCACGCCGACCTCCTCGCTCCAGCCGCGCGCCAGAAGACCGGCGGCGGCAAAGGCGATCATCACCAAATAGGTGACGACGATGCCCAGCGACACCGCCCCAGCGCGATCCTCGCGCAGCCGGCGCCACAGCGCTATCCAGGCGTTTTCCGGCGCGAGGTCGAGTACGGCGGCCATCAGTGGAGCTGGATGCGGGGATCGACGTAGGTGTAGAGCACGTCGACCGCGAGGTTGATGAGCATCGTCAGCACCGAAAGGTAGATCGTCACGGCCTGGATCACCGGGTAGTCGCTGCGATTGACCGCGAGGTAGATCTCGCGGCCGAGCCCCGGAATGGAGAAGAAGATCTCCAGGAGGAAGCTGCCGACGAAGACACCGGGGATGAGCAGCGAAACGTTGGTCAGGACGGGTACCAGCGCGTTACGCAGCACATGCCTGCGGAGGATCGCGGGCTCCGAGAGGCCCTTGGCGCGCGCCGTGCGCACGTAGTCGTTCTTCGTCTCGTCGAGGAAGAAAGAGCGATAGAGCCGCGTCTGCGGCGCAAGACCCACCAGCGCAGCGAGCAGGATCGGCAGCGGCGCGTAGATGAAGAGGTTGCGCCAGAAGTCGTCGCTCCAGCCCTGCACCGGGAACCAGCCGAGCTGGAACGCAAAGACGTACTGGCCGACGATGATGTAAACCAGAAACGAAATGGACATCGCGGTGACGCACACCGCCATCAGCGTGCGGTCGAGCAGGCGGCCTCGGTAATAGGCGACCAGCATGGCGATCGGCAGCGCGAGCGCGATCTCGAGGAGCAGGATGGGAATGGTGATCGTCAGCGTCGCCGGCAGGCGGCTGGCGAAGATCGCCGATACCTGCTCGCGCGTCATCCAGCTCTTGCCAAAGTCGAAGGTGAGAATCTCGCGCAGGAAGATGCCGAGCTGGATGTGCCAGGGCCGGTCGAGGCCGAGCTCGTGCCGGATGGCGTCGATCTGCTCCTGGCTCGCCACCTGGCCGGCGAGGATCTGCGCCGGGTCGCCGCCGAAGAACTTGAAGAGGAAGAAGACGAGCAGCACGACCCCCGCCAGCGTCGGCACCATCTGCCACAGCCTGCGTAAGATATAGGCGCCCATGCGGACGACCGGCGTTCCTCCCCTGTTTCGCGCGGCGATTCTAGCCTGCGTCCTTCTCTCGTCGCCGGCGTTCGCCGAGAAGGTGCTGCGCTACGCCTTCCTCGTGGCCGAGACCGGCTTCGATCCGGTGCAGATCAACGATCTCTATTCGAGCAACATCATCTCGCACATCTTCGATCCACCGCTCGAATACGACTATCTGGCGCGCCCTTCGAAGGTAAAGCCAAACACGGCCGAGCGGCTGCCCGAAGTAGCGGCCGACGGCAGGACCTGGACGGTGCGGATACGTCCCGGGATTTATTTTGCCGATGACCCGGCGTTCCGCGGCAAGAGGCGCGAGCTCACGGCGCAGGACTACGTCTATTCGCTCAAGCGCCACTTCGATCCGAAGAGCAAGTCACCAAACTTCTATCTGATCGACAAGCGCATCGTCGGCATGGATGCCGTGCGCAAAGCCGCGCTCGGTGGTGGCAAGTTCGACTACGACCGCGAGGTCGAGGGCCTGCGCGCCGTCGACCGCTACACGTTCCGCATCGTGCTCACCGAGCCGACGCCGAACATGCTGTATTACCTCACCTACTGCAATCTCTCCTGCGCCGTGGCGCGCGAGGTGATCGAGGCATATCCCGACCAGACGATGGAGCACCCGGTCGGCACCGGCCCCTTCCGCCTTACGCAGTGGAAGCGCTCCTCGCGCATGGTGCTCGAGCGCAATCCCGGTTTCCGCCTCGAGACCTACGACGCCGAGCCGCCCGCGGGCGACGCCGAGTCGCAGGCGATCGCGCAGCGCATGCACGGCAAGCGCCTGCCCCTGATCGATCGGGTCGAGGTGTACATCGTCGAGGAAGCGCAGCCGCGCTGGCTTGCGTTTCTGAACGGCGAGCACGATCTCATCACCGCCATCCCGTCGGACTTCGTCAACATCGCCGTGCCGGAAGGCAAGCTCGCCCCCAATCTGCAGAAGAAGAACCTGCAGATGCACCGCACGAGCGAGCTCGACCTCACCTACGCCTACTTCAACATGGACGACCCGGTGGTCGGAGGCTATACGCCGGAGAAGGTCGCCCTGCGCCGGGCGATCTCGCTCGCCTACGACTCGGCTGAGACGATCCGCGCCATCTACCGAGGGCAGGCGATAACGGCGCAATCGACCGTGCCGCCGGGCGCCTACGGCGCGCCCGGCGAAGAGCTCGCCGGGCCGATCGCCGAATACAACCCGGCGAAAGCGCGGGCGCTCCTCGACACGTACGGCTACGTCGACCGCGACGGCGACGGCTATCGCGAGAGGCCCGACGGCACGAAGCTCGTGCTGCAGCTCGCGACCACGCCCGACAGCCAGGGCAAGCAGCAGGACGAGCTGTGGCGCAAATTCATGGACCGCGTCGGCCTGCGCATCGAATTCCGCAAGGCGAAGTGGCCCGAGCACCTGCGCGACTCGCGCGCCGGCAAGCTGCAGATGTGGAGCCTCGGCTGGACCGCCGCCATGCCCGACGCCGACACCTTCTACGTCATTCTCTACGGTCCGAACAAGGGCCAGTCCAACCAGTCGCGCTTCGACCTGCCGGCGTGGAACGCGCTCTACGACAAGACGAAGGTGCTACCCGACGGTCCGCAGCGCGACGCGCTCTACCGCGAGATGGACCGCCTGTTCTACGCCTACGCGCCGCTAAAGCCGATCACCCACCGCATCATCACCGGCCTCGCGCATCCGTGGGTCATTGGCTACCGGCGGCACCCGGTGATGCGCGAGTTCTGGAAGTATCTGGATATCGACGAGCAAGCTCTGCCAGCACCGCGCGCTCGAGCAGCCGCGTCGGCAGCAGGCCCTGGGCGATGATCACATCGTGGAACTCGCGTTGATCGAACTTCTCGCGTAGCGAAATCTCCGCTTTCACGCGCAGCTCGCGCAGGCGCGTATAGCCGTAGAGGTAGGAAATGGCCTGTCCGGGCGCGCGGAAGGCGTAGCGGTCGGCCTCCTGCTGCGCCAGCGGCTCGGAGAGCGTGACCTCGCTCATCAGGAAATCCTTCGCCTGCTCGGGCGTCAGGCGGCCCAGGTTGACCATCGGATCGAGAAACGCCCGCGCGGCGCGCATCAGGCGAAGCTGCAGCGCGAAGAGCTGGCCGTCGGCGGGGAAGTACGGCAGCACGATCGCTTCGGCGTAAAGTCCCCAGCCTTCGGCGTTGGTGCTGTTCCAGGCGAAGATCGCGCGCGCGAGCGGCACCCCTCGCTCGACCATCGCCGCGAACTGCAGCTCGTGCCCCGGCCGCGCTTCGTGCGCGGTCAGCGACCACGCGGCCGCGGGCGAGGTGAAGTCGTCGACCGGCGCGCTGGTTTTGGCGTTCGGGTTGGTGAGCGGGATGATGAACTCGGCGGGCTCGCCCTTGTTGCCGATGAGCCGCGGCGCGTTGAGGTACGGCGCCGGGATCGCCGCCGCTTCCGCCTCGCTCGCCAGGCGTATCGCCGCCGCTCGCTGCGGCAGCGTGATGAGCTTTTCGCGGGAGATGATGGCCTCGATCTCTGCGAGCCGCTGCTTGTACAAGTCGAGCAGGCGCTCGGGCGCAATCACTTCGCGTTTGAGCGCGCGCAGCACCTGGCGATAGTCCGCCGACGGCAGGTTGCGCTCGCGCGCGATTGCGGCGCTCACCTGCGTCATCGCCTCGCGCGCCTCGGCAAAGGCGGTGGTACCGAGCGCAATCGCCTGCTCGGGCGTGATGTCGACCCCCACCTGCTTCAGCCGGTCGGCGTAGAGCTCGGCAGGTAACGTCGGGGTCGCGCGCGCTCGCGGCAGCACGCTTTTTCGCGCCCAATCGCAATAGGCGCTGACTTGCGCCGACAGCCGCGTGTGCGGCTCCTCCCAGCCCTGGACGGCGCTCGCGCGAAACAGCTCGGCGATTCCCGCCATATAACGGTCGCAGTTGTTGAGCCCCTGCTCGACGGCGCCGCGATACGGCCACAGGAGACCGGCGGCGGCGCGCTCCTGCGTGCGCTCGCGCGCCAGCTCGGCGAGCGGCCGGCTGCCGGGCGTCATGCCGGCATAGCGCCGCAGACGTTCGAGCGCGTGCGCGCGCCGCGACTCGGGATTGCGCTGATCCAGAAGCGTCTGCAGGCCTTCGAACATCTCGCGCGGCAGGTCGGGCACCGGCACCAGCAGCCGCTGCTCGAGCGCCGCCGTGCGCCGCATGCGCGCGAGCGCCTCGACGACGATGTCGAGATCCTCGCGCACGCGCGCGTCCTGCTCCTTGAGCCGAGCGGCGCGCAGCTGCGAGGCGACGCCGGCGAGCGCCGCGTCGGTGCGCTCGACATGCGTGGGCTTGAGATCGCGTACTTCGCCGTCGAAGCGCTCGAGGCCGACCTCCGACATCCACTCGGGATAGAAGCGGCCGATCACCATCAGCGCCTGCTGGCTGTAGCGGTCACTGCGCTCGATCCAGGTGCGGTCCTGCGCCTGGCCCGCGCCGCAGGCTGCGCAGAAGAAAAGCGCAAGCACGACTTTCATAGTCGTTTCTCCCGTTCCAGGCGCTGCGAATAGTCGCGCGCCTTGTCCGGCTCGCCGAGCGCCTGGTAGAGCGCGGCAATCTCTTCGAGCACATAAGGGTCCGT
>JAEKLK010000079.1 GCA_019509895.1 Betaproteobacteria bacterium
GATGCGAATCGCGACTCGGTGGTCGCCTATATCCGCGGGTTCTCCGCGGGAGTCGACTGGCTCTACGACCCGGCGAACAAGGCCGAGGCGCTCGCCATCCTGCGCAAGAACCTGCCGACCCTGGACGAGAAGGCGGCGGAGGCTTCGTACCGCATCCTGCTTTCGCCGACCGACGGCTTCCAGAAGAAGGCGAAGATCGACCTCGCAGGCGTGCGCACGGTGTTGCAGCTGCGTTCGAAGTACGCGGAGCCGCGAAAGAACCTGTCAGACCCTGCGCGCTACTACGACGAAAGCTTCTATCGAGAAGCTTTGCGCTGAGCCGGCTTCTGCCCGGCCTGCCACTGCTCGCAGCGCTGCATCGCGAGCGGGGTGAACTCGGCCTGCGGCTGGTTGCCGCCGATGATGAACATCAGCAGGTGCTCCTTGCCCGGTTCATCGTAGGTCACGTTCATGAAGCGCCGCGCCACGCCGACGGGGAAGGAGATGACATCGTAGGGATTCAAGTCGACGTGCTCCATCGCCTTGCCCTCGTTCCACTCGCAGCGCCAGCGCCCGGTCATGGCGATGAACGTCTCGTTCGTGTCGTGGTTGTGCATCAGCGGGCCCTTGCCCGGCTTCGCCTTGCAGTAGCCGAGGTTGAAGCCTTCGGCGATCGAGATCGCCGGCATCGCCGAGGCATCGTCGCCCACCGGCGACGTGGCGGCGCCGCTCGCGCGGTCCGCGGGCGGCTGGAAGCCGATCACTGCAAAGAGCTTGCGCCGGCATTCCGGCAGCGGGCTGTCCGGAAGGCCGCCGTCGGAGCCCTTGAGCTTCCTGAAGCGCGCAACGCGCTTCATCATCTGGTCGCGCGACAGCTTACGTATCTCTCGCCAGTCATTCATGGTCGTTCCTCCTTCACACGAATGTTACGGTCATGGCGCTATAGTGCCGCCATGCTGGACGACCTGCTGGAACTCAACCACCGCGCCGCGCAGGTGGGCGAGTTCGAGGCGGCCTACCACGTGCTGATGGCCGCGCTCCACTGCGCCGAGCATGCCCGGGATCTGGGTGCGCTGAACGAAATCGCACGCCGCGGCCGCGAGCAGGGCGAGGCGCTGGAGCGGATCAAGCCGCCGCACGCGCTGTCGCGCTCGCATGCGCAGCTTCGGGGGCAGACGGCCGTGTTCGATTCGTTCGCCGCGCACGTCGACGCGGTGCGGCTGCGCCTGCAAAGCGACGAACAGCGCCTGAAGCGCCCAACCCTGGGCTAGCGCCGCACCCCGGCCATCCTCTCGAGCACCGCGCACACCGCCGCGGTGTCGTGCGTCTCGTGCCCCTGCGACAGCGTGGCGCTGTAGATCGCGGCAGAGGCATTGAAGAGCGGCGTCGGCACGCCGAGCTTGGCCGCGAATTCAGCGATGATCTTCATGTCCTTCTGCCACAGGTCGTTCCTCATCGTCGCTTCGCCGTACTTCCCGGCCACCATCATCGGGCCGCGCACCTGGAACATGCGCGAGCTACCGGCGCTGTCGGCCTGCACGCGGAAGATGGTCTCGGCCGGCAAGCCGGCCTTCATGCCGAGCACGAAGGCCTCTGCCGCCGATACATTGTGGATGGCGACCAGCAGATTGGCGACGAACTTCATCTTGCTGCCGTTTCCGAACGCGCCGAGGTAATGATGCGCCCGCGAGAAGCCGGGCATGAACGGCTCGGCCTTCGCATACGCCTTGCGATCGCCGCTCGCGTAAACCACCAGGTCCTTCGCCCGCGCCTGCGCGCCTGTGCCCGAGAGCGGGCAGTCGAGCAGCACGATGCCTTTCTTCGCGAGCATTTCGCGGGCGCGCTCTTTCTCGTCGATCGGCAACGTGCTGGTTTCCATCACCACGCGCCCGCGGGCGTTCAGCTCTTGCGCGACGTCGTGCAGTGCCTTCGCGCTCGGCAGCGAGGTGATCAACACTTCGGCGGCACGGGCGAGCCTCGCGAGGGACGAGGCCGGCGTGCCACCGCTTTTCTTCAGCGCTGCGCGACGCGCTGCCACCACGTCGTAGCCATACACGGTGAACCCGGCCTTCGCCAGGTTGGCGGCCATCGCCGAGCCCATGATGCCGAGGCCGATGATGCCTATGGAATCCGAAACCCCCCGGCGCTTCGCGCCACCCCCCTTATCAGGGGGGCGACCCTTCGTAGTCATTTCTTTTTCTTCTTCGCTTTCTTGGCGGGTGGCTTGCGCGCCGCAGGTTTGCTCTTCGCGCGCGATGAAACGGGCGCCGCGTTGACCAGCACGACGGCGACGACGCACGGCTCGTTGCCGCGCACGCTCCACGAATGGTTGGTGCCGCGCTGGATGAACACGTCGCCGGGCCTGAGCAGCGTCTCGCCCTTGTCGAGGACCGCGTGGATCTCGCCCTTGAGCACGACGATGTAGTCGATCGTGTTGGTCTTGTGCATCATCGGGTCGGCCGAGCTGCGGTCGGGTGCATGCCCGGCGCCGATCGAGTCGAACGCGGCGCGCGCGTCGGCGCGGTTGCGCCACTGTGAGTCGGGCGGGAATTCGACGATGCGAAAGAGCGTGCCGTTCTTGGGCGGCTCGAGGCGCACGGGCCGCGCGGCGGCATCCGAGTGGCCGGCGTTATCCGCCGGCGCGCCGGTCGTTTCCCACAGGTCGGTGAGCGCGAGGCCCGGCATCGACGCCATCTCCTTGACGTTCGGTGCCTGGCCGTCTGCGATGATGGTGGACTTGCCCTCGGCGTCGTGCCCGGTGAGCACGCGCCGCACGCGCCAGATCATGCGATGGCGTCGCTCGCCGCGATCTTCTTGCGCGCTTTGACGCCGGCTTCCGCCGCCAGGCGGAAATCCCAGTCGAGCCTGATGAACGGATTGGGCATGCCGACCCGCTTCGCTTCCGCGGCATCGTCGACCTTCCGGTACTTGCCCACGAGCGAGTCCTTCACTGCATAGACCGCGTCGTTGTCGAGGTACGGGTCGCCTTCGACGAACACGTGCGTGATCACCGGCTGGTAGCCCGGCGCCGAGACGATGGCGTGCATGTGCGCCGGCCGCATATGGTGGTTGCCGGTGCGGCGCACCAGGTCGCCGACCGGGCCGTCCATCGGCACGCTGTAGAACTTCGGCTTGTAGCTCTTCAGCGCGTACTCGCCTTTCTCGTTGGCACGTACCCGGCCGCGCAGCTCGAACTCCCCTTCGGTCTGCAGATCGTAAATGCCGTCGGCCTTCGCTTGCCAGATGTCGAGCACGGCGTTCGGGATCGGCTTGCCGTCGGTGGTCAGTACGCGGCCGCTGACGTACACGTCCTCGCCCTTGAGCGTCGCGCCCTCGCGCAAGTCGGCGCCGTAGCCGTACTCCTTGGCGCCGTGCGCGAAGAACGGTCCGAGCACCGTCGCCTCGGTGGCTCCCGCCGGCGCCTTGTGGTTGAGCGCCACGATCATCATCGACAGGCCCAGGATGTCGGAGAGCAGGATGAACTCCTGGCGCTTGTCGTCGCATTTCTGGCCGACCGACGTCAGGAACTTGATGCCTTCGAACCATTCTTCTTCCGTCAGGTGCACGTCGCGCGCGAAGGCGTGCAGGTGCTTCACCGCGCTCGCCAGGATCTCGCGAAAGCGCTCGTCCTTGGTGCCGCGCTGGATCCGTTCGACGACCGCGGCGGTGAGGGTGTCTTCGTTGAATTGCCGCATGGAGTCCTCCTTCGGGTGCAAGGAGCGAAGTGTATTATCAAAAGCGGGCCATGCGACTCGTTACGTTTACGGTGGGAAGCTCCCCAGCGCGCACCGGCGCGCTGATAGACGCGGATCGCAAGGTGCTCGACCTGCAGGCCGCTTACGGCCGCGTCTACCACGGCACCTCGCCGCTCCTCGAATCGATGCTGCACATCATCGAGGCAGGCGAGGCGGCGCTCGACACCATCTCGCAGCTCCTCCAGGCGCCACCGGGGCCCTCCGCGTTCAACCGCGACGAAGTGCGGCTGCTGGCGCCGGTGCCCGTGCCGCCGCAAATGCGCGACTTCCTGTGCTTCGAGCAGCACCTGCGCCAGGCGTTCGAGGCGGTCGCGAAGCTGCGCGGCACGCCGGCGCGCATCCCGGAGGTTTGGTACGAGCGGCCGATTTTCTATCACCCGAGCCGCTTCTCGGTGTGCGGCACCGACACCGACGTCCCGTGGCCGAGCTATACCGAGCGCCTGGACTTCGAGCTGGAGTTTGGCTGCTACATCGGCCGGCGCGGCAAGGACATCCCGAAAGAGCGCGCGCGCGAGCACATCTTCGGCTACACCATCTTCAACGACTTCTCGGCGCGCGACGAGCAGACGAAGGAGATGGCGGGGCAGCTCGGTCCCGGCAAGGGTAAGGACTTCGACAACGGCAACGCCATGGGCCCGTGCCTCGTCACCGCCGACGAGATCGGCGATCCCTATCGGCTCGAGATGATCGCGCGCGTGAACGGCGAGGAGTGGGGCCGCGGCAATTCGCGCGACATGCACTGGAAATTCGAGGACTGCATCGCGCACGCCTCGCGCTCGGAGACGCTGCACCCGGGCGAGTTCTTCGGCTCGGGCACGGTGGGCAACGGCTGCGGCCTCGAGCACCTGCGCTTCCTCAAGCCGGGGGACCTGGTCGAGCTCGAGGTCGAGGGCATCGGCATCCTCAGAAACCGCGTCGTGAAGTAACAACGACAATGGCCCGCGTGTAGTCGTTGCGTCGACGAGACGAAAATGCGGCGGGTTGCCAAGCATTCCACCGGAGGGATTGACCGGCGGTTGCGCGCCGCGCGATGGTCTTGTGGTGGCAATTACCAGGAGGTCAGGATGAACAAAGCATGGCTACTCGCTCTCGGCCTGAGCACAGCGCTGGTTGCACTGCCGGCGGCCGCGCAGTTCTACGTCGGCGCGGGCGTGGGCCAGTCCAAAGCCAAGGACTTCTGCGGCGGCGGTGGCGGCTTCGACAGCTGCGACGACAAAGACAAGGCCTGGAAAGTCTACGGCGGCTATGCCTTCTCGCCGTACTTTGCCGCCGAGATCGGCTACAGCGACCTCGGCAGGTTCAAGGCAACGCTCGCCCCGTTCACCGACGAGGCGAAAGCGAGCGCGTGGGAGATCTCGGCGATCGGCGCCTGGCCGATCGTTCCTCGGTTCTCGATCTTCGGAAGGCTGGGTTTCTATGCCGCCACGGTGAAGGAGTCCACCAACTTCGCCGGCGACTTCCAGCATGACAACAGCGACCTAACCTACGGTCTCGGCATGCAGTTCAACATCACCCGCAACCTCGCCGTTCGCGGCGAATGGCAGCGCTACCAGAAGATGGGCGGCGGCGACGTCGCCTTCGGCGCCGGCGTCGGAGAGAAGAGTGATCTCGACGTGCTCGGCCTAAGCGCCTTGTGGCGTTTTTAACCTGAAGCACGGTATAAGAAAGGCGGCTTCGGCCGCCTTTTTTATGGGATCGCGCGAATGGTGAGAAAAACCGCGGTACTGCCAATCGCAATAGGTGCGGCGCTCTTCTCCACCGCGGCAGCGGCGCAGTACGACACGCCGCGGCGCTTTTACGCCGGCGCGAGCGTCGCGCACTCGCTTGCGGAGCGCTGGTGTACCGGCGCGGGCGGCGTGAGCTGCGACGACACGAGCGTCGCGGGAAAGTTGTTCGGCGGCTATCAACTCGACCAGACGTTCGCCGTCGAAGTCGGCTACAGCTATCTCGGCAAGTTCAAGGCGAGCGCGGCCGGCGGTTCGGACGAGGCGAAGGTGCAGGCGCTCGAGGCGTCGGTCGTCGCTACGTGGCCGGTCGCGCCGCGCACGGCGCTCTTTGGCCGCTTCGGCGGTTACTACGCGAGCGTGCGCGAGACGACAAGCTTCGCCGGCAGCTTCTCCGACAACAACGCCGATCTCACCTTCGGCTTTGGCGTGCGTTACCACGTCACGCCGAGGCTCGCCGTGCGCGCCGAATGGCAGCGATACCTCGACGTTGGCGGCCGCGACGTCGCCCTCGGCGCCGGCGCCGGAGACCTGTCGAGCATCGACGTGTTCGGCGTCGGCTTTTTCTATCGCTTCTAAACGTGACATAAAGCAAGCGCTGTTGCAGCAAACCGACAGCGCCGTCGCGTCAC
>JAEKLK010000080.1 GCA_019509895.1 Betaproteobacteria bacterium
GAGCACCACTGGCGGCGTGAGCGGCGGAATGGTGAACTCGTGCGTGAGCACGTTGTCGATGAGCCGCAACGCATCGGGCCCCAAGCCGCGCTCGCGCAGCGCTGCATTCGCGCGGCTGGCGAGTTCCTGCGCCGCGGCCGGCGCGCTCAGCGCGGCAAGGAGGGCGGCGATCGCGCAAAATCCGGGGCGGCTCATCATCGCGGAGGTTGTCATAGCGCTCGCCGGTCTCGCTAGCGTCACGATCATCGTCTTTGCCGGCTGGGCGGCGCTCAACCCGCAGCCGATGGCGTGGCTGTACATCGTTCTCGTCGCCGGCTACGAATTCTGGCTGGCGCGCCGCGTCCGGGCGGTCGGCTTTTCGGCCGTGCCGCCGCTCGAGCCGCCCTACCACTTCAGCGCTGAAGAAGCCGAGCTGCTCAGCCGCTACCGCTTCTACTTCACCTACCCGAAGATCGCGCGCGACTCCTCGTCGGTGCTGGCCGCGATCGGCCTGACGGCATTGCTGCTGACGCCGTGGCTGACGTACAAGCTCGCCTTCTTCCAGGCGGTCCTGATCGGCGCCAATCTCTTCATGGTCGCCCGGTTCACCAAGCTCCTGGCGCCGCAGATGGCCCTGCGGGTGGCTGCTTCGCGCGGCGACCGGCAGGCTTTGCGGCTACTCGAAGTGCATGATCCGACTTGGGAAAAGATACGCGCCGGCAACCGGCCGCAGTAAAATGGCGGCATGAACGCACCCGTTAAAGCCGAAGACAGATTCCACCAGCTCATCCACCAGAATCACATGTGGGGGCTGTGGGAGATCGCAAGCCAGATGACGCCGCATCCGCGGCCCGAGGCCGTTCCGTACCAGTGGAAATGGTCGCTCCTCAAGGAAGTGGTGAAGCAATCGTCCACCGCGGTGCCGGTGGGTGACGAGCGGCGCGCGATGCAGCTCTTCAATCCCGGGCTGAACGGGCAGTGGGCGACGACCAATACGCTGATCGCCGCGGTGCAGGTGCTCTTGCCCGGTGAAGTGGCGCGGGCGCATCGCCATTCACCGGCCGCGATCCGCTTCATCATCGAAGGCCACGGCGCCTACACCGCGGTCGAAGGCGAGAAGGTCATCATGCAGCCCGGCGACTTCGTGCTGACGCCGGCGTGGCAGTGGCACGACCACGGCAACGAGACGAACGAGACGGTCGTCTGGATGGACGGGCTCGACGTGCCGCTCACCAAGGCGCTGAACGCGATGTTCTTCGAGATGCACCAGGACACGAAGGCCTCGCACGGCAAGCCGGTCAACGGCTCCAAGGCGCTCTACGGTCACGGCAAGCTGACACCGACCTGGACCAAGGAGCGCCCGCTCTTCTCGCCGCTCATGCTTTATTCCTGGGACCAGACCGCCGAGGCGCTGCACGACCTGCGCAGCCACGACGGCAGCCCGCACGACGGCATCCTCCTCGAGTACACGCATGCGCAGACCGGGGGGCCGGTGCTGCCGACGATGTCGTGCCGCGTGCAGATGATTCGCAAAGGCGAGAAAACGAAGGCGAAGCGCGTCACCGGCAGCTCGGTCTTTCACGTCGTGCAGGGCCGCGGCCGCTCGGTGATCAACGGGCAGCCGTTCGACTGGGAGAAGGGCGACATCATCGCGCTGCCCTCGTGGGCGCAGCACGACTTTGCCAACGCCGGGAACGAGGATGCAATCCTCTTCTCGATTAGTGACCGACCGGTGCTGGAGGCGCTCGGGTTCTACCGCGAAGACTTGTCCTGACAATAACAAGGGAGAAGGGGGATGAAAAACGGTGTGCTTGCGTTCGTCTGCGTCGCTGCCATGGCGGCGGCGACATCGTCGTTTGCGCGCGATGACCGCCTGAAGTTTCCGGTCGACGCCGCGCTCGCCAAGGGCCAGTCGACCAAGGAGAAGCTCGACCCGTCGATCAAGCTCTATTTCGGCAGCCAGCGCACGCCGACGGTGGCGAAGAAGATCGGCGAATGGACGTCGAACAAGAAAACCAACGCCGCGAACAAGTCAGACCAGGAAGCCTGCGAGCTTGCCTTCATCAGCGCCGTGGTTTCGCTGCAGGACCGCGCGCGCAAGGAAGGCGGCAACGCGGTGGTCAACATCACCAGTGTCTACAAGAACGAGCCTTTCACGAGCCCGAAGCAATACATGTGCGGCGCCGGCACCTTCATGGCCGGCGTGGCGCTGCGCGGAACCGTCGTAACGCTCGGGAAGTAGGGCGAGCTAGAGGTCGTCGGACCGCTTTTCCTTCGCCGGCTCGCTCTCGGGGGTGCGTCCCGACTCGCGTTGATCGAGGCCCTTCTGCATTTCGGGCTCGACCGGCAGCTTCTCGGTCTCCGGCTCTTTCGGCGGATGCTTCGGATCTCGCTTCATGCGCGCGGCGCCGCAAGGCACGTGCCTGTCACGTCGCGAGCGTGAAGAGCTCCTGCTCGCCCTGCACGTCTCGCAGCGGGTGGCGGCCCAGCGAAGCGAGCTTGCCGGCGTACGCGGCGGCGAATGTCGATGACATGACGACGTTTCGTCCGAGCGTCTTGCACATGCTCTCGACGCGTGCCGCGGCGTTGGCCGCCGGCCCGATCACGGTGAATTCCAGGCGCGAGGGCACGCCGATATTGCCGTAGGTCACCTCGCCGAGGTGCAGGCCGATGCCGTAGCGGATCGGCGGGCGCTTCGGGTGCTCGGCGTTGTCGGAGGCGACGCGCTCGCCGGCCAGCCGCGCCGCCGCGAGCGCGCGCCGGCACGCCTCGCGCGCGTCGCCACCGACCGGAAAGATGGCGAGCGCCGCATCGCCGATGAAGCGCAGCACCTCGCCGTCCTTCTTGAGCACCGCACCCGCCATGCAATGGAAATAGCGATTGAGGTACTCGAGGTACTCGTCGCGCGTCATCGACTGCGATAGCGCGGTCGAGTCGCGCAGGTCGCTGAACCACACCACCGCCTCGATGTGCTCGCCGTCGCCCTGCTTCACCAGGCCATCGAGCACGCGCGCGCCGGTCCGGCGGCCAAGGAAGGTCTCGAGCAGGCCCACGGCAGTGCGCCGCTGCGCAAAGACTTCCTGCAGGCGCCCGAACACCGGCAGCGCTTCGTACACGGCGCCGAGATGCGCGGTGGAAAATCCGCCCGGCGCAAATGAGGTCATCGACATCACGTTGAGCTGGCCGTCGGCGAAGCGGAACGGCATCGCGACGTAGTCGCTCGCGCCTTCGGCATGCAGCTCGCGCACAATCGGATAGTCGAGCTGGCAGCCCGGCTCCTGCAGCCGCCGGCGCACACCACGCGCGCCGCGCAGGATGGGTGCGAACGGGCTCGCCTGGAATTTCGGCTGAGTAAGGACGTCGTGCGGCTCATGGATGGTCTTGACGCCTCCTTCTTCGTTCCACACGAAGACGCTGGCCGCAACCTGCGGATGCAGCGTCGGAACGATCACGGTCATGCGCGACACCGGCATGCCCTGGGCGCGCAGGCGGTGGCAGAAGGCGTCCACCAGCCGGTCCGGCGCCGTTTCCTGCCACGCTCGGGCGAGCAGCCAGTCGCCGATGCTCGCGGCCTGCGGGCTGGTGCTGGCGCCGGCGGCACTCGGCACGGCGGCCTCGCCGGCATAGATGGCACTCACGCGCTCGGGATAGAAGGAGATGTATTCGCGAATCGGTGCGGCGTCGCCGTAGGGCTCGTCGTACGACCAGGCCGCGTTCTCGATGACCCGGCCGTTTGCCCGCACATGCCAATGGCTCGCATCGCCCTTGAACGGACAGTGCGTCACCTGCGGCGATCGCTCGAGCAGGTCGAGCTGCACATCTTCTCGCGGGATGTAATACACCGGGCGCAGCCGCGTCTCGTGCAGCACGAGCGCGCGCGTCGAGTCGGCGAGCCGCACGCCGTCGACCTCGACGCGCACGCGGTACCGGCTCGGCTCGAAACGCAGCTCGTAATCAGCGGCCATGGGCGCAATCGTGCCGGGGAAATGAGCTATTGTCGCGTCCCATGGCCCAAACCTTACGCCGACGGCTGCTGAAGGGCGCCGCCGCCGCGGTGGCGGCACCCTACGTCATCACCGCCCGCTCGCAGGAAACGCTGATCGTCAACACGCAGGGCGGCGAATACCAGGAGCTGGTCGAGCGCGTCGTCATCCGGCCGTTCGAGAAGAAGTTCGGCGTCAAGGTCATCCATGACGCCACCGGCACCGCCTCGCAGGACTACGCCAAGATCCGCGCCTCGCGCGGCGCGCCGGGGTTCGACGTCGCCGGCCTCCTCACGCCGCCCGAGGTCATCCTCGGCGTGAAGGAGGGCATGCTCGAGAAACTGAGCGAGCGCGAAGTGCCGAACCTGCGCCATCTCTGGGACAAGACGTGGCAGGTCATCCCCCCTGGAAGCGGCGCGCCGCACACGCTGCAGTACGCGGCGCTCGTCTATCACAAGGAAAAGCTCGAGCGGCCGCGCTCCTGGGACGACTATTGGGAGCCGCAGAAAAAATACGGCGACAAGGTGAAGGGCCACGTCATCCAGTACAACCCGGCGAACCTGCTTTCGGTCTATGCCCTCATCCACGCGGCGCAGCTCGGCAAAGGCGGCGTCGACAACATGGAGCCCGCCTGGCAGCGGCTGAAGGCGCAGAAGTCCTACGTCGGCGTGGTCGTCACCGGATCGGCGGAAGCGGTGCCGCACTTCGAGAACGGCCAGGTGTGGATCTCGCCCTACTGGAGCGCACGCTCGGGCTATTACATCGATCGCGGGCTGCCCTTCGAGATGATCATTCCCGAGGAAGGCGTGATCGGCCTCTTCGATGTCGCCTGCGTTCCGGTGGGCGCGAAGAACAAGAAGCTCGCCTATGAATTTCTCAACTGGCGGCTCGACCCGGCGATCCAGCGCGAATGGGCGCTCGCGTACTTCAGCAGTCCCACGCGCCCGGGCGTCGAGTTGCCCGCCAAGTTCGCCGCGAGCCAACTCACCACCCAGGAGCAGATCGCCAGGACCCAGTTCCCGGACTCTGACGTGATCGGCGCCCGGCGCAAGGACTGGACGCTCAAGTGGCAAGAAATAATGGGGTGATAGGGTCCGCCGCGCCAGACGCCGCGCGGCAAAGCGATCGAGTCCCTTGGCTCCTCGTGGCAGCGCCGCTCGCGCTGCTGCTTCTGTTTTTCGCGCTGCCGAACGCATTGCTGCTCTCGGCGAGCTTCGTCAAATCCGAAGCGCAGCAGCTCACCCACGAGCTGACGCTCGAGAACTACCAGTTCCTGTTCACGCGGCCGCTGTACATCTGGGCGTTCGTGCGCACCTTCATCGTCGGCGTCTCGGTCGGCCTGATCGACGTCGTGCTCGGCTACCCGCTCGCGTATTTCCTGGTGCGCACGCGCAGCCGCTGGAAAGGCGTGCTGATCGCGCTGGCGCTCGCGCCGCTCCTCGCGAGCGTCGTGGTGCGCACCTACGGCTGGTACATCATCCTCAACCGCTTCGGCGTCGCCAACGATCTGCTGCTCGCGCTTGGCGCGATCGACGAGCGCATCGCCTTCATGCCGAGCACCGGCGCGATCGTCATCGGTCTGGCGCACGCCCTCCTGCCGTACACCGTGCTGACCATCATGGGCTCGCTCCAAGGCATCAACCCGAACCTCGAGCTCGCGGCGATGAGCCTCGGCGCGAACCGCGTGCGTACCTTCTTCGATGTCGTGCTGCCGCTGAGCTTCCCCGGCATCGCCGGCGGCTTCATCCTGTCGTTCTCGATCGCCATCAGCGCCTACGCCACGCCGGCGATCCTCGGCGGTCCGGCGACACAGGTCATGGCGACCGCGATCTATGGCTTCATGACCCAGCTTCTCGACTGGTCGATCGGCGCCGCGTTGGCCGTCATTCTGGTTGTCTGCGCTGTCGCGCTCGCGTACGTCGCGGCGCGCATCGGCGCGCGTCAGGGCGCGCTATGAAATTGGTGACAGTCACCATTTTCAAAAGCCAAACCCCCGCTGCGCCTTCGGCTCGCCGCCCCCTTATCAGGGGGCCAGAAGCATGAAGCCGTGGGCCGCTCTGCGGGCGGTGGTGCTCTTGATTTACGTGTTCATGCTGGGGCCGATCGTCATCACGGCGGCGGTATC
>JAEKLK010000081.1 GCA_019509895.1 Betaproteobacteria bacterium
CACCGGACGCGAGCGCTCCATGATCTCCTTCTCCGCGGCGAGCCAGTCTTCCACCTCCTGACCCGGCGCGAAGCCGCGGCGCTCGGCGCGGTAGTAAGCCGCTTCAGCGATTTGCGGCTGCAGCTGCGTATCGCTGGGCGCGACTTGCGACATCGCGTTGCCTTGCAAATTGCTTTTCGTGACGCGCGCTTTCATTTGGGACTCCTTCGCATCGACGCCCCCGATGGTATGCCCGCGCGGGTCGCTTTGCGTAGAAGCGCGTCATGTCGCGGAAATAGTGACCTCCGGAATTCCGCTGCCCGACACTCCAGTTTCACCGGGCGGGTGGTAGAACCGCTGCCATGCGGGCCTCGGGGTCGGTTTGCGAGCGACCACATGTGGCAAGGTCGCGCGGGCGGCATGTTTCTAGCCCGGCCGCGGGGCATGGAATGGCCCGACCTGGCTTTCGCGGCGTGGAAGGACACGTATGCCACGCTGCATCGCTGGCTGCAGATCGTTGGGAAGATCCGCCTCGCGCAGACGCCGTGGATGAATCATTCGTGGCACGTGCCGTTCTATCTCACCGCCACCGGGCTCACGACGTCGCCTATCCCGTACGGCACGCGGCACTTCCAGTTCGATTTCGACTTCATCGACCACCGGCTGGCGCTGCGCACGAGCGAGGGCCGGCACGCATCGATCGAGCTTGTGGCTCAGCCGGTCGGCGAGTTCTATGCGCGCGTGATGCGCCTGTTGCGCGAGTTTGGTTTCGATCTCATCATCGTCACGACGCCCACCGAGGTGGCGAACGCCGTGCCGTTCGAGCACGATACCGAGCATCGTGCCTATGACGCCGGGTACGCGCAGCGCTTCTGGTGCGCGCTGCTGCAGAGCGACCGCGTGTTCAAGCAATTCCGTTCCGGCTTCACCGGCAAGGCGAGCCCGGTGCATTTCTTCTGGGGCGACGCGGACCTCGCGCTTACCTTTTTCTCCGGCCAGAGCTGCGAGCCGCCTTCGTCCAAGCGCGAGCACATGCCGCAATGGGTGCTGAAGGACGCCTACTCGCACGAGTCGTGCACCTGGGGTTTCTGGCCGGGGGCGGAGCGCACGCCCTACGCGCTGTACTTCGCCTACGCGTATCCCGAGCCGCCCGGCTACCGCGAGGCGCCGGTCAGCCCGCGCGGCGCGCGCTACGAGAGCGAGCTCGGCAAGTGGGTCCTGCCCTACGAGGAGGTGCGCCGCTCGAGCGCGCCCGATTCCACCCTTACGCAGTTCCTGCAGAGCAGCTACGACGCGTGTTCGAAGCTCGGCCACTGGGACCGGGCCGCGCTGCAGTTCGAGCGGCCGCGCTGAGCGCGGCGCTCGCCCTCGTGCCGGCGGCGCGGGCGGACGAGGCCGACGGTGAATGGCGCATGCCGGCGCGCGATTACGCATCCACGCGCTTCAGCCCACTCGCCGAGATTACCGCGGCGAACGTGCGGCAGTTGAAGGAAGCCTGGAGCTTCACGACCGGCGTGCAGGCGGGACACGAGGCGGCGCCGATTTTTGCGGGCGGGCTGCTCTACGTCGTCACGCCGTATCCCAACCACGTATTCGCGCTCGATACGGCGGGCAAGCAGCGCTGGAAGTACGACCCGAAACCCCAACCTTCCTCCCAGGGCGTCGCGTGTTGCGATGTGGTGAATCGCGGTGCCGTCTACGATGGCGGCCGCCTTTACTTCAACACGCTCGACGGGAACAGCATCGCGCTCGACGCGCGCACCGGCAAAGAGCTGTGGCGCACGAAGCTCGGCAAAATCGAGCTCGGCGAGACGATCACCATGGCGCCGCTCGTGGTGAAGGGCAAGGTGCTCGTCGGCAACAGCGGCGCCGAGCTCGGCGTGCGCGGCTGGCTGGTAGCGCTCGACGCGAAAACCGGCAAGCCGCTGTGGCGCGCATACAGCACCGGCCCCGACAAGGAGGTGCTGATCGGCGCCGGGTTCAAGCCCTTCTATGGCGCCGAGCGCGGCCAGGATCTCGGCGTGAAGAGCTGGCCGCCGGAGGCGTGGAAGATCGGCGGCGGCACGGTGTGGGGCTGGATCTCGTACGACCCGCAGCTCAACCTGATCTACTACGGCACGGGCAACCCCGGCCCCTGGAACCCCGAGCAGCGTCCAGGCGACAACAAATGGACCGCGGGCCTCTTCGCGCGCGATGTCGATACCGGCCAGGCGCGCTGGTTCTACCAGTTCAGCCCGCATGATCTGCACGACTACGACGCCATCAACGAGAACGTGCTCGTCGATCTGCCGATCGGCGGCGCCACGCGCAAGCTGCTCGTGCGCCCGGAACGCAACGGCTATGTGTACGTCATCGACCGCGCGAGCGGCGAAGTGATCTCGGCGACGCCCTTCGTGCACATCACCACCTCGACCGGCGTCGATCTGAAGAGCGGCCGCCTGCAGTACAACCCGAAGACGCAGCCGAAACCCGGGCGCGTGGTGCGCGACATCTGCCCGGCGTCGCCCGGCGCCAAGGACTGGCAGCCCGCGGCCTGGTCGCCGCGCACCGGGCTCCTCTACATTCCGCACCAGAACCTCTGTCAGGACGCGGGCACCTACGAGACGAGCTACATCGCCGGCACGCCTTACGTCGGCGCGGAGGTCAGGATGAAGCCCGGCCCCGGCGGCCATCGCGGCGAATTCAGCGCCTGGGACCCGGTCGCGGCGCAGAAGCGCTGGTCGGTGAAGGAGAACTTCCCGGTGTGGAGCGGCGCGCTCGCCACCGCGGGCGGCGTCGTCTTCTACGGCACGATGGACGGCGTCTTCAAGGCGCTCGATGCGAACTCGGGCGAGGTGCTGTGGAGCTTCCGCACGAGCTCCGGCATCATCGGCCAGCCCGTGAGCTACCGCGGCGCGGACGGCAAGCAGTACATCGCGGTGCTCTCCGGCGTCGGCGGCTGGGCCGGCACGATCGTCTCCGGGGAGATCGATGCGCGCGACGGCTCCGCCGCGCTCGGCTTCGTCAACGCAATGCGCGACCTGCCGAAGTACACCGTGAAAGGCGGCATGCTGCATGTCTTTGCGCTGCCTTAGCGTCGCGCTCGCGCTCGGCCTTGCACCGAGTTTCGTACTAAGTACGCAATTGCGGGTGTGCGCCGAGCCGGACAACTTGCCGTTCTCGCACGCCGACCAGTCCGGCTTCGAGAACCGCATCGCCGAAGTGCTGGCCCACGACCTGGGCGCGAAGCTCGTCTACTCGTGGCAGCCGCAGCGCCGCGCGTTCGTGCGCAAGACGCTCGGCGCCGGGCTATGCGATGCGTGGATGGGCGTGCCGGCGGATTTCGAGCGCGTGCTGACCACGCGGCCGTACTACCGGTCGACCTACGTCTTCGTGTACGGCAAGCGCCCGCTGCGCTCCTTCGACGATCCGCAACTCGCCGCGCTGCGCGTGGGCGTGCAGCTTCCCGGCAACGACATGGCGGCGACCCCGCCGGGCCATGCGCTCGCGCTCCGCGGCGCGGTGGAAAAGGTCGTCGGCTTTCCGGTGTACGGCGAGCATCCTGCGGCGCAGCGCATCGTCGAGGCAGTGGCAAAAGGCGAGCTCGATGCCGGCATCGTCTGGGGACCCGCCGCGGCGTACTTTGCAAGGCGCCGCTCGCTCGGCGTGAGCGAAGCAACGCCGCCGTCCGCATTGGCGGATTTGCCGTTCCAGTTCGCGATCGCGATCGGCGTGCGGCGCGATGCCGAAGAGCTTCGCGACGCGCTCGACGCCGCGCTCGCGCGGCGCATGAGCACGGTCGAGCACATCCTCGACGACTACGCGGTGCCGCGAACACCATGAGGAAAATTACTCTGGCCCCTTTATTCGGGTTGGTGATGCTGGCCGGCTGCGAGCGCGAGCAGCGCCAGTTCGAGATTCCGCCGGCGCAAGCGCAGTTCGCAAAGCCGCTGCACGCCGCGAACGAGCGCAATGCCTACGCGCTCTCGCAGGGCAAGACGCTCTTCAAGTGGTTCAACTGCGCCGGCTGTCATTCCAACGGCGGCGGCGGCATGGGGCCGGCGCTGATGGACGACCACTGGCGCTACGGCAATAACGCGGAGGACATCTACGCGAGCATCATGGAAGGCCGCCCGAACGGCATGCCGTCTTTTCGCGGCAAGCTGAACGAGGACCAGGCGTGGCAGCTGGTCGCCTACGTGCGCTCGATGAGCGGCTGGGCGAGGCAGGACGCGGCGCCCGGGCGCGATGACAGCATGTATCCGGGCAAGCCGGAAAACATGCGCGACCAGCGCAACTGATGCGCGCGCAGGACATCCTCGCTTCCGCCGGTCCGCAGGCCGAGCACATCGAGGCGCTGTGGTGGATCATGCTGCTCATTTGCACCGCGGTGTTCGTCGCCGTGCTGCTGGCGCTCGCCTGGGCGCTGCTGCGCGCGCCGCGCGGGAGTCCTGCAACGCCGCCCGACCTCTCGTCGCTCGCCCTTCCCGAGCGCGGCGCGGCGATCGTCGTCGCCGCCGCGGTCGCCCTCAGCGCCGCGCTGCTGGTCTACCTGACGCTCGCGAGCTACGTCACCGACCGCCGGCTCGCGAGCCTCGGCGCGCCCGCAGTGCAGATCGAGCTCACCGCGCACCGCTGGTGGTGGGAGGTGCGCTACATGGACGCGGATCCGTCGCGCATCTTCACGACCGCCAACGAGATCCATATTCCGGTCGGCAAGCCGGTGCTCGTCACGCTCAAGGCGGACGACGTCATCCACAGCTTCTGGGTGCCGAACCTCGCGGGCAAGAAGGACCTGATCCCCGGCCGCGACGCGACGCTCACGCTGCAGGCCGACGTGCCGGGCCGCTATCGCGGCCAGTGCGCGGAGTTCTGCGGCGTGCAGCACGCGAAGATGGCGCTCCTCGTGTTCGCCGATCCGCCGGAGCAGTTCGAGGCGTGGGCCGCGAGCGAGCGCAAGCCCGCGCTCGAGCCGGCGAGCGAAGAGGAGAGCCGCGGCCGCGAGATCTTCGTCAGCGGCCGCTGCGCGATGTGCCACGCGATCCAGGGAACCATGGCGAGCGCGCGCAAGGCGCCCGACCTCACACACTTTGCGAGCCGCGAGACGCTCGGCGCCGGCACGGTACCCAACAGCATCGGCCATCTCGCGGGCTGGATCCTCGATCCGCACAGCATCAAGCCCGGCGTCAACATGCCGGCGAACCCGCTCGATCCCGATGAGCTCCATGCGCTGCTCGCTTACCTCGGCGCGCTGAGATGAACCCGGTGCTCGAAGCGACGTGGCGCGATTCGCCCGGCCTCTGGGGCACGCTCTGCGCCATCGACCACAAGACGATCGGCAAGCGCTACCTCGTCACCGCCTTCGGCTTCTTCGTCGCCGCGGGCGTGCTCGCGGCGCTCATGCGCCTGCAGCTCGCGCGGCCCGAGAGCACGCTGATCGGTCCCGACCTTTATAACCAGCTCTTCACCACGCACGGCACGGCGATGATGTTCCTCTTCGCCGTGCCGGTGATGCAGGGCATGGCGATCTACCTGGTGCCGCTGATGGTCGGCGCTCGCTCGATCGCCTTCCCGCGGATGAATGCGTTCGCCTACTGGGTGTACCTCTTCGGCGGCCTGTTCCTGTTCATTTCGCTCCTGTTCGACATCGGCCCGGATGCCGGCTGGTTCAGCTACGTCCCGCTCGCAGGGCCGCAGTACACGCCGGGCAAGCGCGCCGATGTCTGGGCGCAGATGATCACCTTCACCGAGCTCTCCGGCCTGCTGGCGGCGATCGTAGTGATCGCGACAGTCTTCAAGCTGCGGGCGCCCGGCATGACGCTCGCGCGCCTGCCGCTCTTCGTCTGGGCGATGCTGGTCACGGCGTTCATGATCCTCTTTGCCATGCCGTCGGTGATGCTGGCGAGCACCGCGCTGATCCTCGACCGGCTGGTGAGCACGCATTTCTTCAATCCGGCCGAAGGCGGCGACGCGCTCCTCTGGCAGCACCTCTTCTGGTTCTTCGGCCACCCGGAGGTCTATTTCATCTTCATCCCGGGGCTCGCCTTCATGTCGGCGATGATTCCGACGTTCTCGCGGCGGCCGATCTACGGCTACCCGGC
>JAEKLK010000170.1 GCA_019509895.1 Betaproteobacteria bacterium
GCGCTTATTGTTTTCCGTTAAAATCGCGCCTCGCTGCCGAGGTGGCGGAATTGGTAGACGCACTAGGTTCAGGTCCTAGCGGTGGCAACACTGTGGGGGTTCGAGTCCCTTCCTCGGCACCAGAAACCTGCGTCGCGCGAAGTCTAATCCGGATGCCGAACTAACGCTTGAAGGCGCCTGCCGGAGCAAAGGTCGCCCGCGCGGATCCGCTGGCGTAGGGACTCGGCGCCCGGGATAGCGGAGAGCGACTACGCGAGGTACCCACGTCGACCGGCCCCGGGCCAGCGCATTCTGCGCCGGCAAAGACATGCTCCGCTGTCGCGCCGCCCGGCACCCGCTGTCATGTGGGTACTACAGCGCCCGCCGGGCGCCGTGTGGACTAGCGGGCGCCCAACGCCCCGTGGCGGGGCAGTGTTACAACGTCGGCCATGTATGCGCGCATCGTCGTCAGCCTGTTCGCGCTCGGCTGGCTCGCCGGCTGCTCGTCGCTGCTGCCGAAATCCAAAGAGGTGACGGCGAGCCCCTGGCAGAGCTATCAGGCGGCGCAGGAAACCTTCGACAAGATCGTTCCGGGCCAGACCACGATCTTCGAGCTGCGGCAAATGAGCCTCGATCCGACGTCGAACCCGAACATCGCGATCCTCAACTACGCGGACGTGATGCGAAAATTCATGCTGAACCAGTCGTTCTCGATCAACGATCTGGACACCGGCGTGCGCGAGTGCGTGCTCGCGAAGATCGGCTGCCGCGGCTTGGAGATAAACCAGAGCCTGGTCAACAAGCAGCGCTTAGGGAACGTGGTGCTCGATGTGCTCGGCTTCCAGCGCGAGACCCACACCGACGGCTGGCGCTTCAACGGCCTCATCCTGCTCAAGGACAACGTGGTGGTCTACAAGCTGACCGGTGGCCAGCCGGTGATCCAGCAGAAGGAAGAAAACCAGAACCCCCTCGGGCCGGTGCAGGCGATCGGCAGCAGGGTGACGGGCGTCAGCTTCTAGCCCCGCAGACCGGATTACCGGCCAGCCGCCGGGTCCCAGCCGCCGCCGAGCGCCTTCATCAGGTCGACGCTGAACGCAAGGCGCGCCTGCCGGTTGCGCACGAAGGCGAGCTCGGCATCGTTGGCCGTGCGCTGCGCATCGAGCACCTCGAGATACGGTGAGTAGCCCGACTGGTAGCGCAGCGTCGATAGCTCGAGCGCGCTTCGCGCCGCGTCGAGGCGTGCCTTGAGTTCTGCCTCACTCTCGCCGCTCTGCTCCACGTTGACGAGCGCGTCGGCGACCTCGCGAAAGCCGGTCTCGATCGCCTTCTGGTAGGTCGCCAGCGCCTGCTCATTGCGTGCGCGCGCCTGGTCGACACGCGCATCGCGCCGCCCGGCGTCGAATATCGGCCCGGCGAGTGCAGCGCCCAGGCTCCAGATCTTCGCGCCCGGGCCGGCGAGTAGGTCGGCGAACTGGGCGCTCTGCACGCCCGCCGACGCAGTGAGGGAAATGGTCGGGAAGAGCGCAGCACGAGCGATGCCGATCTGGGCATTCGCGGCAACGAGGGTCTCCTCCGCCTGCCGGATGTCGGGCCGCCGATCGAGCAGCGTCGACGGCATCCCCGGCGGCGGCAGCGGCACGAGCGGCAGGGAGAAGACGTCGCCCGCGAGCTTGTCCGCCCGCAGCTGCAGATCGAGTCGGCCGGTGAGCTGCGCGAGCTGGTGTTCGACGAGTGACCGGCTGCGCGCGGCGTCACGGCGCTGCACCAGCGCATCCGAGAGCGCGCCCTGCGCCTGGTAGACGTCGAGCTCGGGCGCAAGGCCGGCTTCCAACCGCGCCTTGGCAATGTCGAGCGACTCACGGCGCACGCGGATGGAGTTGTCGAGCACCGCGATCTGCGTGTCGAGCGATCGGAGCACGAAGTAGGTCTGCGCGATTCCGCCGGCGAGCGTGATGTCGACCACGTCGCGCGAAAGCCGGGTCGCGAGCAGGCTGGCACGCGCCGCCTCGTTGCCGCGCGAGACGCGGCCCCAGAAATCGACCTCGTAGCTCGTCGACAGAATCGCCTGGTAGCTGGGCCGCACGGTTGTGATCCCCGCCGGCACCGGCGGCTGCGAGAACGTGCTCACGCCGGTACGCGCGTAGCTCGCGGTACCGATCACCTCCGGAAATAGCGAGGCGCGCGCCTCGCGCAGCACCCCTTCGGCTTCCTGCACACGTGCGAATGCGAGCCGCACGTCCGCATTGCTCTTGCGGCCCGAAGTGACGAGCTCGCTCAGCGTGGCGTCGTTGTAGAGCATCCACCAGTCCGACGGGAGGGGGGCCGCCGCCGGTTCGCCGCTCGCCGGCTGGTCCGGGAATTTAGTCGGCAGCGGCATGTCCGGCCGCTTGTAGTCCGGCCCAAGCGTGCACCCCGCGAGAAGGGTCGTCAGCACGAGCGCGCCGATCTTCATTTGGCGACGAGCTCGCTCGCCGGCTGCGGCGCGCTGCGCGGCGGCCGCCGCCGCGCAGCGACCACGAAGAAGAGCGGCACGAAAAGCGTGGCGATGAAGGTCGCTGCCAGCATGCCGCCCACCACGCCGGTGCCCATCGAGCGGCGCGCCGCCGCGCCGGCCCCGGTCGCGAGCATGAGCGGCAGCACGCCGAGCACGAAAGCGAGCGAGGTCATGATGATCGGCCGGAAGCGGAGGCGCGCCGCGTTCAGCGCCGCATCCATCGCGGATTTACCCTCCAGGAACCCCTGTTGCGCGAATTCGACGATCAGGATCGCATTCTTGGCCGCAAGGCCGATAAGCACCACCAGCCCGATCTGGAAGTAGATGTCGTTCTCCAGACCGCGCGCCGCGACCAGGCCGAGCGCGCCGAAGACCGCGAACGGCACCGCGAGCACGACGGCGAAAGGCAGCAGCCATCGCTCATACAGCGCGGCCAGGATGAGGAACACCATGATGATCGCCAGCACGAAGGCGATCGCCGACTGCCGGCCGGTGCGCTTTTCCTGAAAGGCCTGGCCAGCCCAGGCGATGGTGTAGCCCTCCGGCAGCGCCTTGGCCGCAACTTCCTCCACCGCCTTGATCGCCTCGCCCGAGGACACACCCGGGCGGCCGTTGCCCAGTACGCGCGCGGCGACAAAGCCGTTGAAGCGCTCGAGCTGCTCGGGCCCGATTACGTTCGCGACCTGGATCAGCGACTTGAGCGGAATCATCTCCCGCGTGGTGGCCGAGCGCACGTAGACGCCGCCGAGATCCTCCGGTTGCGCACGGTAGGGCGCGTCGGCCTGCATCTGCACGCGATAGGTGCGGCCGAATTTGTTGAAGTCGTTCACGTAGAGCGCCGCCATGGTGCTGGAGAGCGCGTCGAACACGTCCTGTACCGGGACGCCGAGCGACATCGCCTTCTCGCGGTCCACCTCGACCTTGAGCTGCGGCACGGTCGGCCGGAAAAACGAGTTGATGCCGGTGAGCTGCGAGTGCTCGCGCAGCGCGCCGAGGAAGCTCTGCGTCACCTGGAAGAGGCGCGCCGGGTCCGGGTCGGTTCGGGCCTGGAGATACATCTCGAAGCCGCCGGCGGTTCCAAGGCCCCGGATCGCCGCCGGGTTGAACGAGATCACCAGCCCGTCGCGCAGCGCGGCGCCTTTCTGCGAGATCTGACCGGCGATGGCGGCCGCGGGCAGGCGCTTGCGCTCGTCCCAGTGCTTGAGCGGGATGAACATCGTGGCGGCGTTGGTCTTGTTGCCGCCGCCGAGAAGGTCGAAGCCGTTGATCGCCAGCACGTTCTGCACGCCGGGCTGCTTCTGCGCGATGTCGGACAGCTCGCCGGCGATTTTGCGCGTGCGCTCCATCGTCGCGCCGTCGGGCAGCTGCACGTTGGCGAAGATGTAGCCCTGGTCCTCGGACGGCACGAAGGACGACGGGATGCGAAGAAACAATCCCGCGCAGGCCGCCAGGAAGACTGCAAAGAGCGCGAGCGAGAGCGCGCGATGGCGCAGGAGAAAGCCAACGCCATCGAGGAAGCGCTGCGTGGTCCAGGCGAAGCCGCGGTTGAACGGGTCGAAGATCCTGGAATGGTGGTCGCCCTTCTTCATGAGGAGCGCGCATAGGGCCGGGGTCAGCGTCAGGGCCATGAAGCCGGAGATCACCACCGCGAACGTGAGCGTCACGGCGAACTGACGGTAGAGCTGGCCGGCGATGCCGCCGAGGAAGGCCACGGGCACGAACACCGCGCATAGCACCAGCACGATCGCCACCACGGCGCCCGACACCTCGCGCATCGCCTCGAGCGCGGCGTCGAACGGCTGCATGTTCTGCTCGCGCATCAGGCGCTCGACGTTCTCCAGCACGACGATGGCGTCGTCTACCACGATGCCGATTGCCAGCACGAGCGCGAAGAGCGTCAGCGTGTTCATCGAGAAGCCGACCGCCCATAGCCCGGCGAAGGCGCCTATCAGGGACACCGGCACCGCGATCATCGGGATGAGGGTCGCGCGCCAGGTCTGCAGGAAGAGGAACACCACCGCGAGCACCAGCAGCGCCGCCTCGAAGATGGTGGTGTTCACCTCCTTGATCGACGCGTCGACGAACCGGGTGGTGTCGAACGGAATGACATAGTCGACGCCGGCTGCGAAGCCCGGACGCAGATCCTTCATCTTCTCGCGCACTAGGTCTGCCACTTCGAGCGCGTTCGCCCCGGGCTGGAGGTAGGTCGCCATGCCGATCGTCTGCCGGCCGTCCAGCGTGTTGGAAGTGTCGTAATTGAGCGCGCCGAGCTCGAGGCGCGCGATGTCCTTGAGGCGCAGCACGCCGTTCGGTCCCATGGCGCGCACCACGATCTCGCCGAACTGCTCGGGCTCGATCAGGCGGCCGGTCGCGGTGACCGTGTACACGAGGTCCTGGCCGGGCGGCGCCGGCTCCGTGCCGATCTTGCCGGCCGCATACTGCGCGTTCTGTGCACGAAGCGCCGCCGCCACGTCGGCGGGCGTCACGCCGAGGCGCGCCATCTTCTCCGGGTTGATCCACACTCGCATCGAGTAGTCGCGCGCGCCGAAGATGGTCACGTCGGCGATACCCGGCAGGCGCTTCAGCTCGTCGACCAGGTTGATGGAGGCAAAGTTCGAGAGGTAGAGCGTGTCGCGGCTGTCGTCCGGCGAGACGAGCGACACCACGAGCAGGATGTCGAACGAGCGCTTCTGCACGATGACGCCGTTGCGGCGCACCTCGTCGGGCAGGCGCGGCAGCGCGATCTGCACCCGGTTATTGACGTTGAACACCGACTGGTCGACGTTGGTGCCGGGCTCGAATGTCGCGGTGATCTGCAGCGAGCCGTTGGAGGACGAGGTCGAGCTGAAGTACGAGAGCTTCTCGACGCCCGAGAGCTGTTCCTCGATCGGCGCAGCGACCGTGCGCGAGAGCGTTTCCGCGCTCGCGCCGGGATAGGTGGTGGTAATGAGCACCGTCGGCGGGGCGATCTCCGGATACTGCGCGACGGCGAGGAGCTTGGCCGCCACCGTGCCGGCGAGCACGATGATGATGGCGATGACGCCGGCGAACACCGGCCGGTGGATGAAGAATCGCGACATTTAAACGAACGCCCTCAACATCAGCCCGCCTTCTTCGGGGCGGTCGCGCTCGGCGTCACCGCCGCCCCGGGGCGCAGCCGCACGAGGTTATCGACGATCACCGGGTCGCCCGGCTTCAAGCCCTCGAGCACGACCCACTCATTGCCCAACCAGCCGCCCGCCTTGATCGGGCGCTGCACCGCCTTGCCGTCGGCCGCCAGCCACACGAAGCGGCCGCCTTCGTTCTGCATCACCGCGGCCTGCGGCACGACGATTGCCTGCCGCGTCCCGGCGGTAACGCGCACGCGCACGAACTGACCGGGTAGAAGGGTGAGCTTCGCATTCGGCACCTCCGCGCGCATCTGCACTGTGCTCGTCTGCGCGTCGACCGTGGAGCCGGCGAAGTTGATGCGCGCGCCCTCAGGATAGGTCTTGCCATCGGCGGTCTCGAGCTTCACTTCCACGCGCTTCGCATCGTAGTTGCGCACGCTCGCGTACTCAGGCTCGGAGAGCGCGAAGCGCACCCAGAGCGGGTCGGCGCGCGTGAGCGATGTCAGCACCGCGCTATCGTTGGTTGGCGAGACGAGGCTGCCGATCGACTGCTGGGCGCGCCCGGTGATGCCGCCGATCGGCGCGATCACCGTCGTGTAGGAGAGATTCAGCTCGGCCTGGCGCACGCGCGCGCGCGCTACCTGCACCGCCGCTTCCGACTGGCTCGCGGCCGAGGCCGCCTGGTCGGCCTCCTTCTGGCTGATCGCGCGACGATCGGCGAGGCCCTTGAGGCGCTCGTGCTCCTTCGCGGCCAGGTCCTGGCGCGAGAGCTCCTGCGCGAGCGTGCCGCGCGCCTGCGCGAGCTCGATCTCAAAAGGCGCGCGCTCGATCTGGAAAAGGACGGCGCCCGCCTTTACCGAGTCGCCCTCGTTGTAGAGCTGCTTCTCGAGGATGCCGCTCACGCGGGCGCGCACCTGAACCTCGCGCGAGCCCTCCGTGCGGCCGACCGCCTCGAAGCTGATCGGCACCTCGCGCTGCGCAACCTCGAGAACGGTGACCGGAACGGCAGCCGGCGCGGCTTTGGCCTCGTCCTTCTTCTGCTTGGCGTCGCCCTCGCTGCAGGCGGCGAGCAACGCGCAAAGCAAGACTGCCAAGCCGCGCGTCATGGCTGGTACGCCCGCAGGAAGCAGTCGACGATCTGCGTCGTGCGCGCCTTGTCGGCGCCGTTCGCGCGCTCGACGCCGAACAGCCGCTTCATGCGGTCCTGGCCGGTGAGCATGCCGAGGAAGAGCTCCGCCGCGAACTGCGGGTCATCGCGGCGCAGCTCGCGCGAGCGCATGGCGCGCTCGAGGTGCTCGGCGAGCTGGCGCACCATTTCGCCGGCGCCGGCGGCGTACATGGCGCGCGCCAGGGCGCGAAAGCGCGGCACCTCGGGCAGCACGGTACGGAAGGTGGCGAGGCCCTGCTCACCGAGCGCGCGGCCGCGATAGGCGAGCGCGAAGCGCAAGAGCGCCTCGCGCAGCTCGCCGCCCTCCTCGAGCTCGACCAGCACGCCGCGCGTAAGCTCGTGCGCCACCGCCTTGAAGAGCGCGTCCTTGCTCGCGAAATGGTGGTAGACGGTCTGCTTGGCGACGCCGGCACGGCGCGCGATTTCCTCGACGCTCGCCTGATAACCATGACGCATGAACGACTCGCTCGCGGCGCGCAGCACGCGCTCGCGGTTTTCTGCGGGCACTGGGAAGCTCCCTGCAACTAGACTAGACCGTACAGTCTAGCGCAAAAACAGGGGCTAAGCGGGGTCGAAGGGGTGGCGGCGCACGACGGTCTCCTCCCGGTCGGCCCCGGTGGAGACCAGGTCGATCGGCACGCCGGCGAGCGCCGCGATGCGATTGAGGTAGTGCTGCGCATTGCGCGGCAGGCGCTCGAAGGCACGGATGCCGACGGTGCTCTCCATCCATCCCGGCAGCTCCTCGTACACCGGCACGCAGCGCTCCAACTCCTCGGCGCCCACCGGCAGGATGTCGGAGAGCTGGCCGTCGATCTCGTAGCCGATGCAGATCTTCACCGCCTCGACGCCGTCCAGCACGTCGAGCTTGGTGATGCACAAACCGGAGACGCCGTTCAGCTGGATCGAGCGCTTGAGCGCCGCGGCGTCGAACCAGCCGGTGCGCCGCGGGCGGCCGGTGGTGGCGCCAAATTCCTGGCCGCGCTGACGCAAACGCTCGCCGACATCGTCGGACAGCTCGGTCGGAAATGGGCCGCCGCCGACGCGCGTGCTGTAGGCCTTGGTAATGCCGAGCACATGGTGCAGGTGCATCGGGCCGATGCCGGCGCCGGCCGCCGCTGCGCCGGCGACACAGTTCGACGACGTGACGTACGGATAAGTGCCGTGATCGATGTCCAGGAGCGAGCCCTGCGCGCCCTCGAACAGCAAGTTCTTGCCGGCACGGTTGGCGTGGTAGAGCGCGCGCGGCACGTCGGCAATGAGCGGCGCAAGGCGCGGCGCGAGCGCGAGCGTCTCGTCCAGCGTCTTCTGGTAATCGACCTTCGGCTGGCGGTAGTAGTTTTCCAGCACGAAGTTGTGGAACTCGAGCAGCTCGCGCAGCTTGTCGGCAAAGCGGACGGCATCGAACAGGTCCTGCAGGCGAATGGCGCGTCGCGCCACCTTGTCCTCGTACGCCGGGCCGATGCCGCGGCCGGTGGTGCCGATCTTCTTCTCCCCCTTCGCCGCTTCGCGCGCGGCGTCGAGGGCGCTGTGGTAGGGCAGGATCAGCGGGCACGCTTCGGAAACGGAAAGGCGCGCGACGACGCCGCGCACGCCGCCCGCCTCGAGCTCGTCCATCTCCGCCACCAGCGCGTGCGGCGATACCACCACGCCGTTGCCGATGAAGCAATCGACGTTGGAGCGCATGATGCCCGAGGGAATCAGGTGCAGCACAGTTTTCTTGCCGCCAATGACGAGCGTGTGGCCGGCGTTGTGCCCGCCCTGGAAGCGCACCACACCCTGCGCGCGGTCGGTGAGCCAGTCGACGATCTTGCCCTTGCCCTCATCGCCCCACTGCGTGCCGATGACCACGACGTTGCGCGCGCTCATATACCTATTTCACCACGCCCGCGAGGCTGCGAAGGTCGATGGAAAAGCCGCTCGCCGGCCGCGCTCGACCGAAGGCCCTGCCGACCTCGTCGTAGCGACCGCCGCGCGCCACGGGTCCGGTAACCCCGTCGCAATAGGCATCGAACACGACACCCGAGTGATAGTGGTAGCCGCGCAGCTCGGCGAGGTCGAAGCTGATCGGCACCGGGGACGCCTTGGCCAGCGCCCGCAAGGTTTTCAGCGCCTCGCGCAGCGCGGGCAAGGCCGGCAGCTCGCGCCGCGCGCGCTCGAGGACTTCCGGGCCGCCGTAGAGCTCGGGCAAGCGCTCGAGCGCGGCACGCGTTTTCGCATCCAGCGGTCGCGAGAACTCGCGCAGCGCCGGCAGATCCTTTTTCTGTAGCGCCTCGAAGAGCTCGACTTCGAGCTGCGGCGCCACGCGCGCGGCCTGCGCGAGCGAGCGGAAGACGGCGACGTGGCCGATGTCGAGGCGCACGCCGCGCAGCTTGGCAAGGCGCAGCGCGTCGCACAGGAGCCGCTGCATCTCGAGATCGGCGGCGACACCGGGCGCGCCGTAGATCTCGGCGCCGAGCTGGATGGGCTCGCGCGTCGTGCCGGGCGTAGCCGGGCGAGTGTGCAGTACGCTGCCGCAATAGCAAAGGCGCGTGACACCCTTGCGGTTGAGAAGATGCGCGTCGATGCGCGCCACCTGCGGCGTAATGTCGGCGCGCACACCCATCATGCGGCCCGAGAACTGGTCCACCACCTTGAAGGTGCGAAGCTCGAGATCGTGGCCGGTGCCGGTGAGGAGCGAATCCATGTACTCCAGAAGCGGCGGCATCACCAGCTCGTAGCCGCGGCGGAAGAAGAGGTCGAGGATGCGCCGGCGAAGCCGCTCCATGCGCATCGCCTCGGCGGGCAGGATGTCCTCGACGAACTCGGGCAGCAGCCAGCGCATGCGAATTGCGCGCTTTTCTTCCTAGCTGCGCGCCCAGACCAGCAGCAGCAGCCCGACGATGATCGATGAGAGGCCGACGAAGCGGATCTGGCCGTCGGTCATCTGGGTGATGCGGCGGAAGGTGTCCCGCCACAGCGTCGGCGCAACGAACGGCAGCACGCCCTCCAGCACCAGCATCAGCGCGAACGCCATGAGGAACGTCGGCCCCATCTACTTGCGCGGGCTGGACGCCTGTCTTCCGAGCGAGTCCCTGAAGTAGCGCAGGAAGTCCGAGTTGGTCTCGAGCAGCATGATGTCGTTGCGGCCGCGGAAGGTCGAGCGGTAGGCTTCCATGCTGCGATAGAACGAGAAGAACTCCGGGTTCTGCGAGAAGGCCGCGGCGTAGATCGCGGCGGACTTGGCGTCGCCGTCGCCGCGCACGCGCTGTGCGTCGCGATACGCCTCGGCGAGGATCACCTCGCGCTGCCGGTCGGCGTCGGCGCGGATCTTCTCCCCCTCGGCGGCGCCGGTCGAGCGAAGCTCGTTGGCGATGCGCTTTCTTTCCGCCTCCATGCGGCGGTAGACCGATTCACTCACTTCCTGCGGCAGGTCGACGCGCTTGAGACGCACATCGATGATGCCGACGCCGATCCTCTTCAGATCCTGGTCCACCTTCTCGCGCACGCGCGCCATGATCTGCTCGCGCTCGCCCGAGACCACCTCGTGCACGGTGCGGATGCCGAACTCGTCGCGCAGGGTTCCGGATACCGTCTGGCGGATGCGCGTCTGCGCGCGGAACTCGTCGCCCTGCACCGAGACGTAGTACTGGCGCACATCGATGATGTGCCACTTGACGAACGAATCGACCAGCACCGGACGGTTCCCCTGGGTGAGGAAGCGCAGCGGCTCGGCATCGTCGTAGGTGAGGATGCGCATGTCGAAGGCGCGCACGTTCTGTATTAGCGGGATCTTGAAATGCAGGCCGGGCTTGGTGACGACGTCCCGCACTTCGCCGAGCTGAAAGACGATGGCGTTCTGGCGCTGGTCGACGGTGAACAGCGCCCCCGACACGAGCAGCGCCGCGAGGATCACAATGGCGAGCAGTGGGCCCAGAGCCCTCATGGGCGGGCGCCTTGTGCACTCATCGGTCCACCCGCTCGCGGTTACGCAGGCTCTCGCGTGAGCGCGGGCTTGCCTCGGCGGCGGGCGCCTCGGCCGGACGCTGCGACGCCTGCGCGTCGGAGGGCGTCGCTGCGCCGCCCTGCTGCAGCAACTTCTCGAGGGGCAGCAGCAGCAGATTTCCGCTGCCGCGATAGTCCATCATGATCTTGTTGGTCGAGGACAGGATCTCGCGCATCGTGTCGATGTAGATCCTCTCGCGGGTCACCTGCGGCGCCTTGGCGTACTCGGTCAACACCTGGCGAAAGCGCGACGCGTCGCCCTCGGCGTTGGCAATCACCCGCTGCTTGTAGCCCTCGGACTCCTGCTGCAGGCGCGAGGCGGCGCCGCGTGCGCGCGGAATGACGTCGTTCGCGTAGGCCTGGCCCTCGTTCTTCTGGCGCTCGCGGTCCTGGCCCGCCTTGACGGCGTCGTCGAACGCCGCCTGCACCTGCTCGGGCGGCTGCGCATTCTGCAGCGTCACGGTGCTCACCGTGATGCCGGTGTTGTAGCGATCGTGGATCTGCTGCATGAGATCGCGCGCCTTGTTCGCGATATCGACTTGGGTCTCGTACAGGATCGCATCCATGCGGTTCTTGCCGATCACCTCGCGCATCGCCGTCTCGGCGATCTGCATGGCCGACTCGTCGGGCCGGCGCACGTTGAAGATGAACGCCTGCGCATCCTTGACCAGGTACTGCACCGCGAACTGCAGGTCGACGATGTTCTCGTCGTCGGTGAGCATCAGCGACTCTTTCAGCACCTTGGTGCGAACGTTGTTGCGGTAGCCCACTTCCAGCGTGCGCACCTGCGAAAGATTGACGATCTCGTGCGACTGGATCGGCCAGGGCAGCCGCCAGTTGAGGCCCGAGCTGGTCTCCTTGACGAACCGGCCGAAGGTCAGGACGACGCCGCGCTGGCCTTCGACGACGATGTAGAAACCACTCGCCAGCCACACCGCCAGCACCAGCACGATGAGCGCGCCCGCACCCCCGCCGATGCCGCGAGCGGACGGCGGCCGCGGCGGCTCATCGCCCGATCCGCGCGCGCGGCGGCGAAACAGCTCGGACAGGCGACGGTTGAAGTTGCGCCAGAGCTCGTCGAGGTCCGGCGGCCCTTGGTTGCCGCCGCCCGGGCCCTGCGGACCGCGGGAGCCACCGCGTCCCCAATTCGGGTCGTTCAAGGACATGAAGGCTTATTGAGGTTGTAGTGAACGCGTCTGCTCGGTGGGCCCGCGCTTCGCCGAGTTGCGGCCTTGGCCATACTCGGCGATCGCGGCGCGCAGATCGTTCAGCCCTGCTGCACTACGCGCGCTCACGAAGACGCGGGAAATCCTACCATACTGGTCTCGCTCCATCCCAGGCGCCAACTGCGTCGCGTCGATCTTGTTCCAGACGATGATCTGCGGCGTGGCATCGGCGCCGATTTCCGCAAGCACCTTGTTCACTTCCGCGGCCTGCGTCTCGCGCACGGGCGAGGACGCGTCGACTACGTGCAGCAGAAGGTCCGCGCGCACTGTTTCTTCCAGCGTGGCGCGAAATGCGGCGACTAGCGTATGCGGCAGGTCGCGAATGAAGCCGACGGTATCGGAAAGCACCACGGGATTCGCGGGCGGCAGCCAAATCCTGCGCGTCGTGGTATCGAGCGTGGCGAACAGCTGATCGGCTTCGTACGCCTTGGCATTGGTGAGCGCGTTGAAGAGCGTCGACTTGCCGGCGTTGGTGTAGCCGACGATGGAAACTGACAGCACGTCGCCGCGCTCGCGCGCGCGACGCTGCACGCCGCGCTGCTTCTGCAGCTGACGCAGCTTGCCTTTGAGCGTTTTCACCTTGGTCGCGATGTAGCGCCGGTCGAGCTCGAGCTGCGTCTCGCCCGGGCCGCCGGTACGCCCGAAGCCGCCGCGCTGGCGCTCGAGGTGCGTCCAGCCGCGCACCAGCCGCGTGGACAGGTGCTCTAGGCGCGCGAGCTCCACCTGCAGCTTGCCTTCGCTGGTCTGCGCACGCTGGGCGAAGATCTCCAGGATGAGCTCGGTGCGGTCCAGCGTGCGCACGTTCAGCTCCTGCTCGACGTTTCGCTGCTGCGCGGGGGACATCTCGTGGTTGAAGACGACATACCCGGCGTTCAGCTCGGCGGCGGCGTGGCCGATCTCCACCACCTTGCCGCGGCCGGCGTAGAACTTGGGGTCCGGACGGCTGCGTCGGCCGCGGATCACCCGGTGGCGCGTGACGCCGGCGCTCTCGACCAGACGCACGATTTCCGCGACGCGCTCCTCGAAGTCGTCGTCGCCGAGATCCAGGCACACGATGATCGCCGCGCGGTGATCGGCGGCGGGTGCGGCGGCTGCCTTACTGCGTTCCTTCTGCGCGGCTTTGGCGCTTCTGTCGGCGCGCAACCTACTCCGAGTCCTTCTCCGCTCCGAGGTTGATCGGGCGCGAGGGCACGACGGTGGAGATGGCGTGCTTGTAGACCATTTGGGTCACCGAGTTGCGCAGGAGCACCACGTATTGATCGAACGACTCGATCTGCCCTTGCAGCTTGATGCCGTTCACGAGATAGATCGAGACGGGAACGTGCTCCTTGCGCAGGGTGTTCAAAAACGGGTCTTGTAGCAACTGGCCCTTGTTGCTCATGTTCTTCTCTCTTGGGGGTTTTGTACCCATTACTTTAATTGATTTCCCTACCGCTTACTACCTTGCGCCCCTGGCGGGAAAGCGAGTGGCGGCGTGACGTCTGCGCACTGTGCGCGGTGGCGCAGCGCATGGTCCATGAGGACGCAGGCAAGCATCGCCTCGGCGATGGGTGTGGCGCGAATGCCGACGCACGGGTCGTGCCGGCCGGTCGTCTCGATGGTGGTCGCGCGGCCGTGGCGGTCGATGGTACGCCGGGGTAGCCGGATGCTCGAGGTTGGCTTGAGCGCGATCGACACGGTGATGTCCTGGCCGGTGGAGATGCCGCCGAGCACGCCGCCGTTGTTGTTGGAGAGAAAGCCCTGCGGGCTCATCTCGTCGCCGTGCTCGGACCCCTGCTGCACGATGGCGCCGAAGCCGACGCCGATTTCCACGCCCTTGACCGCATTGATGCCCATCATCGCCGCGGCGATGTCCGCGTCGAGGCGCCCGTAGACCGGCTCCCCCCAGCCCACCGGCACCCCCTTGGCGACCACGTTGACGCGCGCGCCGCACGAATCGCCGGCTTCGCGCAGCGCGTCCATCTGCTTTTCCAGCGTGGCGACCATGCCGGCGTTGGGCGCGAAGAACGCGTTCTGATCGACCGCGTCCCACGATTGGAACGGGATCGGCGTACGCCCGAGCTGCGCGAGGCAGCCGTGGATGCGAACGCCGTAGCGCTCGCCCAGCCATTTCCTGGCGATCGCGCCGGCGGCGACGCGCACGACCGTCTCGCGCGCCGAGGCGCGGCCACCGCCGCGCGCATCTCGCATGCCGTACTTCTGCAGATACGTGTAGTCGGCGTGCCCCGGGCGAAACTTTTCGGCGATCGCCGAATAGTCCTTGGAGCGCGCGTCTTCATTGCGGATGAGAAAGCCGATCGCCGTGCCGGTGGTGCGGCCCTCGTAGACACCGGAGAGAAGCTCGATCGTGTCCGATTCCCGCCGCTGCGTCACGTGGCGCGAGGTACCGGGCTTGCGCCGGTCAAGCTCGCGCTGTATGTCGGTCGTGGCTAGCGCGAGCCCCGGCGGACAGCCGTCGACGACGCCTCCGTACGCAGGGCCATGCGACTCGCCGAACGAGGTAACGCAGTAAAGGAGACCGAAGCTATTGCCCGACACGCGCCGATTCTACCGGGGCGCCGCAGGCAACTCCCCCTCGCGCTACGCCGGCCAGTTCTTGATGTAGCCCTTCAGCATCTTGTTCTCGAAGTCCTGCTCTTCGAGCACCGCCTTGGCAACGTCGCGAAACGAGATTACGCCGATCAGCCGGCCGTCCTGCATTACCGGCAGGTAGCGGGCGCCGCTTTCCAGCATGGTGCGCCGCAGGTCGTTCACTTCCATCTCCGGCGTGGCGCTTACCGGGTCGCGCACCATGATATCGGCGACCCGCACTTCGCCAAGGGAGCCGGAACGTTGCGCCACCGCCAAGAGCAGTTCGCGGAAGGTGAGCATGCCCGCCATGCGACCGCCGTCCATGACCACGAGGGAGCCGAGGTTCTCCTTCGCCATGGTCTTCACCGCGTCCGCCGCGCGGCCCGCCGGCTCGATGCTGACCAGCCGGTTACCCTTGACCCGCAGGATTTCCTTCACTTGCATGGCGCGATCCTCCCATGTCGAGGCCCGAGAGTATCTTCGAGGCTTGGCACGAGAATACTCCCGAAAGGCGGCCGTGGTCACGGGTGGCGCGCAGGGCATCGGCCGTGCCACCGCCGAGCTGCTCGCGGCACGCGGCTACGACGTCGTGATCGCGGACGCCGACGTCGAGGCCGGGCGCGAAGCTGAGGCCGCGAGCGGTTTGCTTTTCGTGCGTTGCGACGTTGCGAGCGAACGCTCGGTGCACGCGTGCATCAACCGGACGCTCAGGCGCTTCGGGCGGCTAGACGCGCTGATCAACAACGCCGGCATCGCCTCGCCGGAGACCGGTCCGGTGCAGAGGCTCGCGCTGCGCGAATGGAATCGCCGCCTCGCCGTGAATCTCACCGGCATGTTCTTGATGGCCAAGCACGCCGCAGTGGCGCTGCGGCGTGCGCGCGGCGCAATCGTCAATATCGCCTCGACCCGCGCGCTGCAATCCGAGCCGGATAGCGAAGCCTACGCGGCAAGCAAAGGCGGTGTGGTGGCGCTCACGCATGCGCTCGCCATCAGCCTCGGCCCGCAAGTGCGTGTCAATTGCGTGAGCCCGGGCTGGATCGACGTGTCCGCGCTCAAGAAACGCCGTGCGCGAAGACCGGCCCGGCTGTCACGCGCGGACCATGCGCAGCATCCCGCGGGTCGCGTCGGCCGGCCCGAGGATGTCGCCGAGCTGGTGGCATTTCTTCTTTAGGATGCGGCGGACTTCGTCACCGGCCAGAACTACGTCCTCGATGGCGGCATGACGAAGAAGATGATCTACGTCTAGCGCACGAGGATCGTCGCGAGCAGAAGCAGCGTTCCCATGCTGACGCAGTCGGTGGCGGTCGTGAGGAAGATGCTGGACGCGGTCGCCGGGTCGAAGCCCAGGCGTTTCAGCGTCAGCGGCACGAGCGCGCCAGAGAGTCCGCTCGCGATGCACGAGAGGACCATCGCCGCGAACACCACGAAGGCCAGCATGAGCGGCCGTTCCTGATGCTGGCCCACCGCGGTGATGTACATGCCGAGCGCCGCCATCAGGCCGACCCCGGCGCCATTCAGGCAGCCGACCCATGTCTCCTTGGCCACGAGCGGCCGCGCCACGCCGCGCTTCAGCTCGCCGAGCGTCATGCCGCGCAGCGTTACCGCCAGCGCCTGGCACCCGGTGTTCCCGGACTGGCCCGCGAGCACCGGCAGAAAGAGCGCGAGGATCACCAGCCGATCGAGCGTGTCCTGGAAAAGTCCCACCACCGCCGCAGCGAGGAACGCGGTGAGCAAATTGAATTGCAGCCATGGGTGACGGAGTTTCATGCTGCGCCACCAGTGAGTGGCGACGCGCTCCTCCTTTTCCAGGCCGACCATGCTGCCCGCCTGCAGGGAGATCTCGATCGCCTGCGCCTCGAACATGCTTTGTCCACGCAGCAGTCCCACCAGACGCTTGTCGGCATCGACCACGGGATACACCGGATAATGGCGATCGAGCACCAGCTTCATCGCATCCATGAGCGGCACCGCCGCCTGCAGCGCGAACGGATCTCGGAACATTACGTTGCGCAGCATCGCCTCGTGGTCGCTGAAGAGCAGGTCGCGCATCGTCACCAGGCCGAGCAGGCGCTCCTGCGGATCGAGCACGTAGACGTAGGTGATGAAGGTCGTCTTCACCAGCTCGCGCAGCTGGTCGATCGTCTCGCCGACCGTCTGCTCCGGCGGATACGCGGCGACCACCGGCTCCATCATGCGACCGATTGTGTCGGCGGGATACGCGGCGTTCTTCTGCCATTGGCGCGCGAGCTCGGCGCTCGCGGCGCCAAAGGCCCGCTCGCGCGACTCGGCCGGCAGCGCGGCAAGCACGTCCTGCGCGAAGCCCGGCGCGAGACGGCTAAGCGCACTGGCGATCGCTGCGCCGCCGTAGTGCTCGAGCTTCGCGGCTGCCGCGGCCGCCGAATGGCTCTTGATATCGTCGGCGAGATCGGGAATCAGCTCTTCGCCGATCGCCTGGTTGACTGCCGCCATGGCCGTCGCCCTCCCTTTTCCCCCTTGTCCGCGCCTCCCGCGCAGCGCCAAGTCTAGGACGGATCATGGCACAATGTGTTCATGACCCCACGGGCCATCACCATCCGGCTCGCCGAGCCGCGCGACGCGCAAGCGATTGCCATGATGTCGCGCGACTTCATCGAAGCCGGACTGGGCTGGAAGTACGACGCGTCGCGCGTGATGCGCGCCATCCGTGATCGCGAGACGCTCGCGGTGGTGGCGTGCGACGCGAAACCCGGCGCTGCGACGCGCGCCGCCGTCAATGGCTTCGCCATCATAGAGTTCGGCGACGAGCGTGCGCATCTCGTGCTGCTCGCGGTCCGGCCGTCGCACCGCCGCACCGGAATAGGCCAGCGCATGCTCGAGTGGCTGGTCGAGTCGGCGCGCTGCGCCGGCATCGCCAGCATCCACCTGGAACTTCGCGCCGGCAATGAAGCGGCGCGGCGCTTCTACCGCGCCATGGGGTTCTACGAGACGGTACTCGTACCGGGCTATTACCGCAGCGGCGAAGGGCGCAAGGAAGGCGCGCTGCGCATGCTGCGGGTGCTGCGCGTGCCGGGCCCGCTGCCCGCGGCCTGGCGCCCGCCGCGCCTCGAAGACCGCTGAGCTTTCACGGAACGATCGCCAGTCCCACCCGCAACTGCCAGGGCCGACGCACGTTGTAGTCGAGCAGGCTCTCGCCGTAACCATTGAAGTACTGCAGGTGCAGGTAGCCGCTCACCGGCCCGACCTTGATGTCGCGCGTGCGACGCGACATCTCGAGGAGCAAGCTGCCCTTGCCCGCAGTGCCGACACGCGCTACCGCAGTGCTGATCCACTGGCCTCCGGCATCGTGCCGCACCCGCCAGTCGACGTAACCGCGATAGCTGGCGATGTCGGGGTTCTCGCCGTTTGACAGATAGGCATAGAACTTGGGCGTGAACTCGAGGGCGCCACCGCGACCGACGCTCCAGCGCCACTCCGGCCGCACAAACAGCGTGTTGATCGAGCGCGAGGTCGGCTCCGCCTGGCCGTTCGACTCGTGCTCGAATCCGACGCGCACGCCGTCGATCCAGGTCCGCTGGTCGACGCGCTGCCAACTCCAGAAGAGTGACGGACGATAGGCCGTGTCGTGGAAAGGCTTCGAGTCCGCGGAGAGGTCCCAGAGCGAAGTCTGCGTGTAGGCAAAGTAAAAACCCACGAGCCAAGGCTGCGCGGCGCCATAGCCGGTGGACGGATCGAACAGGCGATACTTGAATGAGAGCTGGAAGCGGGCATTCGCGCCCTGATGTGCGCCGAGCGCGAAATACACCGGCTCCTCTTCCGAAAGCGGCGGCTCGGCCGCGGCCGCGTCGCGCCCGGTAAGCCGCTGCATCGCGTCGCGGCGTGCGACGACGACGGCGACCACGTTCGAGTCCCGCTCGGCGAGCGCAAGCGTCGCCGGCCCACCGGCCCGCGTGGGCATCGTTGCGCCATAGCGCCGCCGCGCGCCTTGCGGCTCGCCCACCGCGCGTGCGGCAATCTCCAGCTCCGTGACGTCCATCTTGGCGCGCAGCGTGAGCTCATCCGGAAGCGTTTCCTCAACCGGCGCGACCACAATCACCTCGAACGGCTCACCGGCGACTACTCGCTGAGGCGCCACTAGCAGCCAAGCCGGTTCCGCAGCACGTGCACAAAAAGTGGCGAAGACGAAAACGAGCGCGCCCAGTCTCACGCCGCGCTCCAGTCCTGCGCGTGCGAAAAGCGCTCGATCAGGAACTCGACGAAGCGCCTGACCTTTGCCGAGAGGTGCTTTCGGCTCGGATAGAGCGCGTAGATCGGCACCGGCGGCGGTACGAAATCCTGCAGCAATGGCACGAGCCGCCCGGCGCGCACCTCGGGTCCGACGATGAAGGCCGGCTCGAACACGATGCCGGCACCGCTCGCCGCCGCCTCGGCGAGCAGATCGCCATTGTTGGAATGCAGCCGCCCGCTGACCCGAACCGTGCGCTCGGCGCCGGAGCGATCGCGAAAGCGCCACACGTGGCGGGGACTGACGTATTCATAAGTGAAGCAGCTGTGCTCCGCGAGGTCCTCGGGCGTTTTCGGCGCGCCATGCTCGGCAAGGTAGCCGGGCGAGGCGCACGGCACGAGTCGAGTTTCGCCCAGCTTGCGCGCCACCAGGTTCTCGGCGACGGGTGCGCCGATGCGGATGGCGAGATCGAAGCCTTCCTCCACCAGATCGACGATGCGATCCGAGAGCGAGACGTCGAAGCGCACCTCGCGATGCTCGGCAAGGAAGGCCGCTATCGCGGGAGCTACGTGGCGCACGCCGAAATTCACCGACGTCGTGAGCCGTATCGTGCCGCGCGGCACGACCGCCGCGCTGGAGGCTTCCTGCTCTGCTTCCGCCAGGTCGGCGAGCAGTTGTACGGCGCGCTCGTAGAACGCACGGCCGCTCTCCGTGAGACTCACGCGCCGGGTCGTGCGGTTGAGGAGCCGCGTCTGCAAATGCGTCTCAAGTTCGGCGATATGCCGGGAGGCGGCGGAGGTGGAGAGCGCCAGTCGCTCTGCCGCCTTGGCAAAGCTTCCCGTCTCGACGACCAGCGCGAATACCTGCATGGCGGCCACCCGGTCCATTACGGCGGCATATTATCCCTGTGATTGCAACAATGTATTGTGAATCCGCATCTTTATCCCTGCATACGAGCTAAGCACACTGCCGCTTCTTGAAGGCCAACCAATGGAACGCACGACTGTTTCGCGGCCGCCCTGATGCTGCGGCGGGCGCTGCGCACCATGCTCACCGGCGCGCTACCGACGTTCGTGGCTAAGTTCGGCGGTGGCCTTCTGATCGTCGCCCCCGTCTACACTCGGCGGGTGGCAGCCGCGCTGATCCCGGTCCTCGCTGGTGCGACGTCGGCACACGGCGCAAACCGCTGCGTGTTTACCGGCGCCAACGGCGGGTGGGAATACCGCGCCTTCCGCCCTCTGCCCCTTGCAAATCGCCGGCGCGCACACAAATTGCGTGAACAACCCGCAACGGCCGGCCAAGCGCGGTCTTAAATCGCATCGCCAACCAAGGAAGGAGAAATCACATGAAGCTTTACTACGCCCCCGGTGCCTGCTCACTTTCGCCGCACATCGTCGCGCGCGAGGCCGGCATCCCGGTCCAGCTGCAGAAGGTGAACACCAAGGACAAGACCATGGAAGGCGGCGGCGACTTCTGGCAGATCAACCCGCGCGGTTACGTTCCCGTGCTCGAGCTCGACAACGGCGAGCGCCTGACGGAAGGCCCGGCGATCGTGCAGTATCTCGCGGACCAGAAGCCCGAGAGCGAACTTGCGCCGAAAGCCGGCACCCTCGAGCGCTACCGCCTGCAGGAGTGGCTGAACTTCATCACCTCCGAGATCCACAAGCAGTTCTCGCCGCTCTTCCGGCCGAACACGCCCGAGGACTACAAGCCGATCGCGAAGGAGAACCTCGGCAAGCGCTTCGACTGGCTCGACCAGCAGCTCGCCGGCAAGGAGTACCTGATGGGCAGCCGCTTCACGGTCGCCGATGCGTACCTGTTCACGGTGCTCACCTGGACCAAGCCCACGCAGATCGGCCTCGACAAATGGCCCAACCTCAAGGCCTACGTCGAGCGCGTTCGGGCGCGCCCGAAGGTCAAGGAAGCG
>JAEKLK010000082.1 GCA_019509895.1 Betaproteobacteria bacterium
CCAGGCGCGCCTGCAGGGCATCGCCTTCGAGCGCGCCGCCCAGGCGCAGCTGCGGATGCCGCGTCGCGCTCGCGGCGACGTCGCCGAGCAGCTCGATCTCGGCGCCGGGAAAGAGATCGAGCGCCTGGACTAAAAGCTCCAGGCCGCTTTCGCCGCCGAGCAGCACGCCGCCAGCGCGGCGCGCCTCACTCATCGGGTTTCCAGCGTCGCGTGCGGTATTGGATGACGGGCGTGCGGCGCGGCTTCTCTTCCTTGGGCGGCAGGGCGGCGACGCGCACTTCGGGTCGGGCCTGCGCGACTCTCGGTCGCTCGATGCGCGGCCGTTCGGCGCGCGGGCGCTCGAAGCGCGGCCGCGGATGTTCGGGACGTGACTCGGGCGCGGTCGGTTCGTTGTGGCCTTCCTCCTGCTCGCGCTGCGCGCGCCCGCGCAGACGGCCGGAGGCGTACAGATAGCCGGCAGCGGTGGCGGCGGCACTCATGCGCTTTCCTTGCTCCTATTCATAGCGGCATCCAGGTCGATCTTTTCTCAAGCAACTTCCAGTACGCGCCGACCACGGGGTCGGTGCGGTCGATACTTTGTCGGGCGAGCGAGCGATGCAGCACCACGCCCAGCAGGTAGACGAGCGTCAGCGCGCCGATCACCGGCGGCCGCCAGGTCCATTCCGGGTACGCCTGGACGGCGAAGTCGGCGGCGCGGCGCATCGCCTGGCGTAGCACCGGCACGGTGACCGGCCGGTCGTTGAGCGCGCGCTGGATCATCAGGTAGTGCAGCACGTCGTCGAGCGGGCTGGCGTCGCTCCTCGCCTCGCCCCAGTCAGTGACGAAGAGTTGCGAGCCGAGATTGCGGATGTTCCAGGGCGCGAAGTCGCCCTGCGACAGCACGAACGGGCCTGTCCAATAGAGAAGCGCCGTTTCACAGTCGTGATAGGTCTCCTCCAGGAGCGCGAGCGAGCGCCGGGGCGCGAACTCGTTTGCCTGCGCGAGCGACTCCTGCAGCCACTGGCAGGTGCCGCAGGCGTCGAACTCGAGCGAACGAAAGCGCGCGCGCCCCAGCCGGGCAAGAAAGCGGGCGTGGTCGGCGGTGAACGCGCGCGTCTCGCCGCGCGCCGGCCACATGCTGATCACGAGATAGCGGCGGCCGTTGGCGCTCGTGCCCTCCTCCAGCACGCGCGGCACCTGGCCCTCGAGCGTGTCGACCGCTTCGAGCTCTCGCAGCCAGCGCGCCTCGCGCGCCAGCAGCTGATCGGCCGCCTCGTCGGCCGCGGTCTTCACCAGACCGAAGGACAGGTTCAAGGCCTGCCTACCTCGCATCGAGCATCGCGAGGGCTTTCGCGTACTCGACCTTGTCGAGGCGGCCATCGGCGCGGCGGTCCGCCGCATCGAAGATCGCCGCGAGCCCGGGCAGCCAGTCGGCTTCGCGTCGATCGACATAGCCGTCGTGGTTGCGATCGAGCTGCTCGAAGCTCGGCTGCGTGGCGGTGTAGCTCGCCTGCGCCGCATAGCGCATCTGCGACAGCGAAGCCGTCATGAGCGGCAGCGCCGCCATCAGCGCGACGTACAGGGCGCCGAGGAAAAGCAGGAAATGGGTGCGCTGCTCGCGCAGGCGTGTATTCATCGAGCGTTGGTGTCTTTGGTCGGGGCGTGCGGAATCGCTTTTTGCAAGTGCCGTACCAGCCCGCCAAAAGCCCGCTCCCGCAACGGTTTAGCTGCACAGGGGGTGGTGCCGGCGCGGCGCAAAGCGTCGCCGCGGGTAGACCGTGCGCTGCTAGCGAATTGCTACTGCATTGTTTGTGCGCGGAATTTCAGGTCGCAGGCGCGCGACGTCGATGGCTCACTAGGCGTGTAACTGCTTCTCGCATCGCGCTCGCATCGGCGATGCCTTTGCCGGCGATGTCGAGGGCAGAGCCGTGGCCGACGGAAGAAAAAAGTACCGGCGTGCCGATGGTGAGCGCCGCGGCCCGCTGCGGCGCAAGCAGCTTCGCCGGCACATGCCCCTGGTCGTGCAACATCACGACATGGGCGTCGTACTCCGCCCGCTGGAGCAGCGTGTCGGCGCCGAACGGTCCTTCCACCGCCATGCCGGCTGCCTTGAGCTGCGCGAGCGCCGGCGCAACGATATCGAGCTCTTCGCGGCCAAAGGCGCCCGCCTCGCCGGCATGCGGGTTGATCCCGCCGACGGCGATGCGTGGCCGCTCGATGCCGAGCGCCTTCAACGCCCCGTGCGTCGCGCGCAGCGTGCGGATGATGCGCGGGCCGGTGATCTGCGCCAGCGCGTCGCGCACGCTCGCATGGAGCGTGACATGCGCGATCCGGAATTCCCGCCCCGCATGGGCAAAGCACAGCATCAGCATCGCTTCGTCGGCCGCCAGGCCGCAGCGCCGGGCGACGAACGACGGATAGCCGTCGAACTTGATGCCGGCCGCGTGGATCGCCGCTTCGGTGTGCGGCGCGCCGACCACCGCTTCATACTTGCCGGCGAGCGCGGCCTCGATCGCCGCGGCAGCCGCTTCCAGCGCCGAGACGCCGTGCTCCGGCGCGATCGTGCCGATGCGCGGCGCCGGCTGCTTCAGGTCCTGGATATAGAGATCGTCGAGCGTGATGCCGCAGGCCTCGGCATGGACGAGCAACGCTTCGCGGCTGCCGACCAGCACCGGCTGGCAGAGGGCTAGCACCTCGGCATCGCGCGCGGCCTTGAGCGAGATCTCCGGCCCGATGCCGGCGGGATCGCCGATGGCGAGCGCGATGCGCGGCTTCACTCGAGCTTGACGCCGGCGGTGCGGATCACCGCGCTCCAGCGCTCGACTTCCTGGCGCATGAACCTGGCAGTTTCCGCCGGGCTGTAGCCGAGCGGCTCGGCGGAGAGGTCGGCGAGGCGCTTGCGCACATCGGCAAGCTTCAGCGCTTCCTGCACGCCGAGCGCCACCTTGTCGGCGATCGCCGGGCTGGTTTTCGGCGGCGCGACGATGCCGAACCAGGCGACCGCCTCGAAGCCGGGCAGCGTTTCGGCGAGCGCCGGCACCTCCGGCAGCCCCGGAAAGCGCTTGCGGCTCGCCACCGCGAGCGCCTTCAGCTTCCCGGCGCGCACGTGCGGCAGCGACACGCCGAGGTTGTCGCACATCATGTCGACCTGGCCGCCGAGGAGATCGGTGAGCGCCGGCGCGCTGCCCTTGTACGGGATATGCGTGATCTGCAGGCCGCCCGCCATCGCCTTGAAGAGCTCCGCCGTAAGGTGCGAGGTCGTGCCGTTGCCCTGCGAGGCATAGTTGAGCTTTCCGGGATTCGCCCTGGCATAGGCGATCAGCTCGGCGACGCTTGCCGCTGGCACCTTCGGATGCACCAGCAGCACATTCGGTATCGCGCCGATGACGCTGATCGGCACGAACTCGTCCGGGTCGTAGGCGAGCTTCGGGTACAAGAGCTTGTTGATGACGAGCGGCGGCGGCGGGCTCGACATCAGCGTGTAGCCGTCCGCGTCGGCACGAAACACGGCTTCGGCGCCGATGTTGCCGGCGGCACCGGGCCGGTTATCGACGATCACCGGCTGGCCCCAGCGCTCGGTCAGCTTCTCCGCCACCGCGCGCGGCAGGAGATCGGCGCTGCCGCCCGCCGGGAACGGCACGATGATGCGCACCGCCTTCGCCGGCCACTCCTGTGCGGCGACGCTGCAACTCAGCGCAAACGCGAGCGCGAAAGCGAAGAAGCGCATGGCGGCGCAAATTATAATGAGCCGGTGCAACGCAGCTGGCCGGCCGAAGGTGCGACGCGTGTCCCCTACTGGGTGTACCAGGACGCCGATATCTATCGCGAGGAGCAGCGGCGCATCTTCCACGGGCCGACGTGGAACTACCTTTGCCTGGAAGCCGAACTGGCCGAGCCCGGCAGCTTCCTCACCACCTTTCTCGGCGACATGCCGCTGGTGGTGACGCGCGATGCGCACGGCACGCTGCACGCGTTCGAGAACCGCTGCGCGCATCGCGGCGCGCTCATCTGCATGCAGTCACGCGGGCGCGCCGAACGCTTCAGCTGCATCTATCACAACTGGACCTACGACCACGCCGGCAACCTGACCAACGTCGCCTTCCGCAAAGGCATCGCCGGCAAGGGCGGCATGCCGGCCGATGCGCGGCCCGAGTCGCAGGCGCCGAAGAAGCTGCGCGTGGAGGCGATCCACGGCCTCGTGTTCGGGACGCTCTCCGAAAGCACGCCGCCGCTCGCGCAGTACATCGGTCCGGAGATCCTGCCGCGCATGCAACGCGTGATGGTGAAGCCGCTCAAAGTCCTCGGCAGCTATACGCAGGTGCTGCCGAACAACTGGAAGCTCTACATGGACAACGTGAAGGACACGTACCATGCGAGCCTCCTGCACCTCTTCTTCACCCGCTTCCGCATCAACCGGCTGACGCAGAAAGGCGGCGTGTTCGTCTCCGCCGACGGCGCGCACCATTGCACCTACACCGAGATGGTCGAGGACCGCGGCGATGCCTACGAAGCGGGCGGCATGCGCTCGGCGGGCGGCGCCCACGACTTTCGCCTGGAGGCGCCCGAGCTCCTCGAGCAGATGGACGAGCTCGGCGACAACGTCTCCATTCAGATTTTGTCGCTCTTCCCCGGCTTCGTGCTGCACCAGATCCGCAATTCGCTCGCCGCGCGCCAGGTGGTGCCGAAAGGTATCGACCGTACGGAGCTCAACTGGACGCTTTTCGGCTTCGTGGACGACGACGAGGCGATGCTGCGCCGGCGGCTCCTGCAGGCGAACCTCGTCGGACCCGCCGGCTACATCTCGATGGAAGACGGCGCCGCCACCGGCTTCGTGCAGCGCGGCGTCGCCGCCTCGCCCGATCGCGCCTCGGTGATCGAGATGGGCGGTGCGCACATCGGCTCGGGCGACTCGCGCATCACCGAGACCGCGGTGCGCGGCCTGTGGAAGGCGTGGCGCGGCTACATGCAGATTTAATTGGTGACAGTCACTAATTTCGAGCTGCGGCTGCGGGTCGAAGACCTGCATGCGCGCTATGTGCACGCGCTCGACAGTGGCGAGCTCGAGCGCTGGCCGGAGTTTTTCACCGCCGAGGGCCGCTACCGCATCACCACGGCCGAGAACGAGTCGCGCGCACTGCCGCTGCCGGTGCTCTACGCCGAGGGCCAGGCGATGCTGCGCGACCGCATCGCGTCGCTGCGCCACGCCAACATCTACGAGCCGCAGCGCTACCGGCACATCGTGAGCGGGCTTCTCATCGAGCAGGAAGATGCACAGACGCTGCGCTCGACCGCCAATTTCGTGTGCCTGCGCATCATGGAAAACGGCGAGACCGTGCTCTACGCAAGCGGCCGCTATGTGGACCGCATCACAGTGCCGGAGCTGCGCTACGACGAACGGGTCGTAATCTGCGACAGCCGGCGCTTCGACACGCTGCTCGCCATCCCGCTGTAGCGAGCGCCGGTTGCCTCCTCGCCACGCGGGGCGTAACGTGGCGCTCAAGAAGAAAGGGGGAAATAAGAATGATGAAGAAATGCCCCAACTGCACGAACCTCATGCCGGGCGATGTCACGCGCTGCCTGCGCTGCGGCTTCGATTCACCCTCGAAGATGACCGCACTGGTCGATCCGGCGCCGGCGCCGCTCGCCAAGGGCCGCTGGCGCAACGGCTGGGCGCTCGCGCGCGAGTCGTTCCGTGTGCTGCGCGCCGACAAGCAGCTCCTGCTCTTCCCGCTCGTCTCCGGAATCGCCAGCGTGCTGGTGCTGGCCTCGTTCATCGGCACCCTCTGGGCAGGCGGCCTCGCCGAGGAGAAGGAGCCGATGAATGACCTCACCGCCTGGGCGGTGCTGTTCGTCTATTACTTCGCCAATTACTTCGTGATCGTGTTCTGCAATGCCGCGCTCGTCGCCTGCGCGATGAAGCGATTCCGCGGTGGCTCGCCGACGTTTGCCCACGGGTTGCGCAAGGCGCGTCGGCGACTCGGAAAGATCGTCGCCTGGGCGCTCTTCGCGGCGACCGTCGGCGTTATCCTGCGCTTCATCGCCGAGCGCGCCGGCTTCGTCGGCAACCGCTCGACGCAGCGCGGCGCTCGGCCAGCATTGTGAAAAAGGCGTGGGGCGAGTCGCTCGTGAGCAACGCGGGCGTCGGACTGGTGACGTTCCTCATGACCATTCTCATCATCGTGCCGCTCGCGATCGCGGCGTTCCTGCTCGCCGCCCAAACCCAGAGCATTGCCGTCCTGATCGCCGGCGTCGGCACGGTGCTCGTGCTCATGGTGCTCGCGGGGCTCATCGGCAGCGCGCTCAACTCGATCGCGCTCTGCGCGCTTTATCTCTACGCAACCGAGGGCAAGGTGCCGCAGGCCTTCGCGAATACCGGACTGCAGCACGCCTTCGCGACGAAGAAGAAATAGTTCGGGCTCCGTCCCCGAACTAGTTACGGCCTTGACCGCGAATTCGCCTGGCGCGAATGTCGGTGACCAGGATGGTGAGCACGAGGCCGATGCCGCCGATCGCGGCGCCGAGGAACAGCAGGATGGCGATCCCGGGGTAGCCGAACAGGTGGAAGGTCGTCTCGACGCGCATGAGCAGCGCCGCGCCGACGATCAGCGCCGCGAGGACCAGGCCGGTGGCGATGCGGTTCGCCACCTTCTGCATGCCCTCCATCAGCCGCGCCTCGTCGATCGCGTCGACCTTGATCTGGAAATCGTTGTCCGCGAGCCGGTCGAGGATGCGGTTCACGCGTCCGGGCAGGTGCTGCACGAAGTTCTTGAGCTCGACCGCGGTACTGAAGAAGGTGCCGAGCGAGAAGTCGCGCGTCATCTGCTCTTGCGTGATGGCGGCCGCGTGGCGGCGCACGGCCGCATTGGTGTCGAAGCGCGGCGCGAGCGTCAGGCCGATCTCGTCGAGGTTGAGCAGCGTCTTGCCGATCATCGCCAGCTCGGGCGGCAGGTGGATGCCGTGCTCGGCGGCGACCTTCAGCAGCATGAGCACCGCGCGGCCGACTTGCGGGCGCGCGAGCTGCACTTGCTGGTGCTGGCCGACGATCTCCGTGACGCCGCGCCGGAAGCCGGCCTGGTCGGCACCTTCGCGGTCCTCGGCGATCAGCAGTAGCACCTTGGCCGCGTCGTCGGGACGGTTGTCGCTCACCGCAAGCAGGAGCTGCAGCAGCCGGTCTTGCAGCGCCGGGCGCAGGCGCGCCACCATGCCGAGATCGATGAGTGCGATGCGGCCGTCCACCAGGAAGACGTTGCCCGGGTGCGGATCGGCGTGGAACAGGCCGTCGCGCAGCATCTGCTTGAGATACGCGCGGAACAGCGCATCCGCGAGACGCTCGCCGTCGAGCTCCAGGCGCGCGAGCGGGCTGAGCGCCGTCACCTTGGTGCCCGGAATAAATTCCATCGTCAGCACGCGCGAGCTGGTGTAGGTCATCACCGGCTGCGGGATGACGATCTCGGGGATGTCCTTCAGGTTGTTGCCGATCGTGACGAGGTGCAGCGCCTCCTGCCGGAAGTCGAGCTCGCGCAGCATCGACTTGCGGAACTCCTGGAAGAGCAGCGTGATGCCGAAGCGGCGGCCGAACTCGGTGTGCTCCTCGAGAAATGAAGCCACTTCGCCGAGCGCCTCGAGGTCATCGAGAACCTGCTCGCGGATTCCGGGACGCTGCACCTTGAGCGCAACAGGGCGTCCGTTGCGCAGCACCGCGTAGTGCACTTGCGCGAGCGAGGCCGCGGCCACGGGCTTCGGCTCGATGCGCTCGAATGCCTTCGAGAGGCGAACGCCAAGATCGGCCTCGAGCGTCCTCTCCACCTCGGAGAACGGGAAGAGCTCGACGTTGTCCTGAAGCCGCGTCAAGGCCTCCGCGTAGGCGGGCGGGATGATGTCCGGGCGCGTCGAGAGGAGTTGCGCGAGCTTGATGTAGGTCGGGCCGAGCTTCTCGACGTCGCGTGCGAGCTCTTTCGCCTCCGGGACGCGCGCCATGTCGGCGTCGGGCTCCTGCGGCAGCAGTTCGTCGAGACCCGCGCGCGCGACCAGGTCGCGCCGGCCGTACTTCCAAAGGAGGACAGCGAAGTCCTTGTAGCGTTTTAGATGCTCGGGACGCAGCGACAGGTTCACGGCGCTTCCCTACAGCAATTTGCGAGCCCGCAGCGGTGCGAATGAAACGGAGCGCGTGCTACGCTGGTGTCCTACGCATCGCCTCCCCATGACCCCCTCCGCGCCACGCGCCGCTACCGGCATCGAAGGACTCGACGACATTCTCGGCGGCGGTTTCACGCCGCATCGCCTGTACCTGGTCGAGGGCATGCCGGGCTCCGGCAAGACCACGCTCGCGCTGCAGTTTCTGATGGAAGGCGTGCGGCGCGGCGAGCCGGTGATCTACGTCACCCTGTCCGAGACGGCCGAGGAAATCCGCTCGGTGGTGGACTCGCACGGCTGGACGCTGGAGGGCATCACCGTGCGGGAGCTGGTGCCAAGCGACGACGCGCTGGGTCCGGCCGACCAGTACACGGTATTCCATCCGTCCGAAGTCGAGCTCAGCGATACCACGCAACGCATCCTGGCGGACGTCGACCAGATCAAGCCCACGCGAGTAGTGTTCGACTCGCTCTCGGAGCTACGCCTGCTCGCCGGCAACCCGCTTCGCTATCGCCGACAGATCCTCGCGCTAAAGCAGTTCTTCTCGGGCCGCCGCTGCACCGTCCTGATGCTCGACGACATGACCTCTGCCGAGCACGACCTGCAAGTCCAGAGCATCGCGCACGGCGCGCTGCTGCTCGAGCACACCATCCCGGGATTCGGCGTGCCGCGGCGAAAGCTGAGCGTCACCAAGTTCCGGGGGAGCGATTTCCGCGGCGGCTACCACGATTACGTCATCCGGCGCGGTGGTCTCGAGGTGTTCCCGCGCCTGATCGCCGCCGAGCACCGCCGTCCGCCGACGCGCGAGCGGCTGAGCAGCGGCGTGGCGGAGCTCGACCGCCTCACCGGCGGCGGCCTGGAGCGTGGCAGCAGCACGCTCATTGTCGGCGCCGCGGGCACCGGCAAATCAACCGTGTCGGCGCTTTTCGCGCACAGTGCCGCGCAGCGCGGCGAGCGCTCGGCGCTGTTCATCTTCGACGAAAGCGCCAACACGCTCTTCAATCGCATGGACGGGCTCGGCATCGACCTGAAATCGCACGTCGACGCGGGCAGGATCAGCGTGCACGAGGTCGACCCGACCGAGCTCTCGGCCGGTGAATTCGCCCACCGGGTGCGTTGCGCCGTGGAAGAGGAGCAGGCGCGGATCGTGGTGATCGACAGCCTCAACGGTTTTCTCAACTCGATGCCCGAGGAGCGTTTCCTGCTCGTGCAATTGCACGAGCTCCTCACGTATCTTGGACAGCAGGGAGTGGCGACGCTGCTCGTCTCGGCGCAGCACGGGCTGGTGTCGAGCCATATGGTGTCGCCGGTTGACGCCAGCTATCTCGCCGACGCCGTGTTCCTTATGCGCTATTACGAGGCCGAAGGCGAAGTGCGGCAGGCGATCTCGGTGATCAAGAAGCGCGGCGGCGCGCACGAGCGCACCATCCGGGATTTCAGGATGTCGCACGGCCGCATCGAAGTGGGCGAGCCGCTGCGCAACTACCGCGGCGTCCTCACCGGCGTTCCGGAGCCGGTCAGGAAGTGAGCACGACGGCCGCCGAAACACTCGAGCGGCGCGTGCTGTTCCTGGCGCCCTTCGGGCGCGATGCCGAGCTCCTGCAGAAGATGCTGCGCAAAGACGACGTCGCGGGCGAAATCTGCTCGAGCGTCGCCGCACTTGCGCTCGAGGCGGAGCGCGGCGCCGCGGCGCTGCTGATCGCCGAAGAAGCGATCGGGCGCGAAACCGAAATACTCTCCCACGTCATCGGCCGCCAGGAGCCCTGGTCCGACCTGCCGGTCATCGTCATGACCCAGCGCGGCTCCGATTCGCCGGCGGTGGCACGCGCCGTTGATCTCCTGGGCAACGTCACGCTGATCGAGCGGCCGGTGCGCATTCCGGCGATGCGCAGCGCGGTGCGCACGGCATTGCGCGCCCGCGAGCGCCAATACCAGATGCGAGCGCGCATGCGCGAGCGCGAGGAAGCCGACCGGCGCAAGGACGAGTTCCTCGCCATACTGGCGCACGAGCTTAGGAATCCCCTGGCGCCGATCCGCAACACGATCAACATCCTGCGCCTGTCGTCGCCGCAGCCACCCGCCGCGCAGCTCTGGGAGATGATGGACCGCCAGGTCGGGCACATGGTGCGCCTGGTCGACGACCTGCTCGAGGTCTCGCGCATCACGCGCGGCAGCATCGAGCTTCGCCGGCAGCCGGTGGAGCTCTCCCTGATCATCGCCACCGCCGTGGAAACCAGCCGGCCGCTGATCGAGGCGGCACGCCACGAGCTGGCCGTCAACCTGCCGCTCGAGCCGCTGGTGGTCGAGGCCGATGCCATGCGCCTCGCCCAGGTGTTCGCCAACCTGCTCAATAACTCGGCGAAATACACCGGGGAAGGCGGCACCGTCTCCATCACCGCCACGCGCGCGGGCGACGAAGTGATGGTGGCCGTGCGCGACAGCGGCGTGGGCATCCCGGCCGAAGCCCTGGGCCGCGTGTTCGACATGTTCGTGCAAGTGAACCCCCGCGCGCGTCGCGGGGGGAGCGGCCTGGGCATCGGCCTGACGCTCGCGCGCAGCCTGGTCGAGATGCACGGCGGCAGCATCTCTGCGGCGAGCGCAGGCGCCGGCTCGGGCAGCGTGTTCACGGTACGCCTGCCGCTCGCCGCTGCCGCCGCCGCTGCGCGCCGCGAACTGCCCGGGCCCGCGCCGCGCGTGGCCGGCGGGCCGCGCGTGCTGGTGGTGGACGACAACCGCGATGCTGCGGACAGCCTCGCGCAATTGCTTGAGCTCATGGGCGCGGAGGTACGCGTCGTCTACAGCGGCAAGGGGGCGCTGGAAGCGCTGGCAAGCGACCGCGCGGCGTTGGTGTTCCTCGACATCGGCATGCCGGAGATGGACGGCTACGAGGTCGCCCGCCGCATCCGCGCGAATGGCGACGCCCGCGACATGCGGCTGGTCGCGCTCACCGGCTGGGGACAGGAGAAGGACCGGCGCGTGAGCCGCGCCGCGGGGTTCGACCACCACCTGACGAAGCCCCCGGATGCCGCGGAGCTGCGCGAGCTACTTGCTTCCGCGCCGAGTCTGCAGCCTAAGCTCGAGATGCCGCCGCACGTCCAGCCACTCTGACCGGAGCACGCTATACATCACCGTGTCGCGCACCGTGCCGTCGCGGCGCGGCTGGTGATGGCGGATGGCGCCGTCCTTCTTCGCCCCGAGCGCCTCGATCGCCCGCTGCGAGGCGAAATTGAAGTTATCGGTGCGCAGGCCCACCACCTTGCACTCCAGCTGGTCGAACGCGTGTGCGAACAGCAGTAGCTTGCAGGCCGTGTTGACATGGCTCTTCTGCCAGCGCCTTGCGTACCAGGTGTAGCCGATCTC
>JAEKLK010000083.1 GCA_019509895.1 Betaproteobacteria bacterium
GCGTTCGCGAGGACCGGGTGGTGCAGGTCGACCGCCGGGGGAACAAGATCCTCGACGCGGCAGGAGTCCGCGAGAAGTTCGGGGTCGCCCCCATCCTGATCCCCGATTTTCTGGCTCTCGTCGGCGATGCCGCAGATGGCTATCCAGGCATTTCTGGAATCGGTCCCAAGACGGCGGCGCAGCTCCTCAACCGCTACGGCATCCTCGAGAGTTTCCCTCCCAATGTCCTGCGGGATCGCGATCTGGCGCTGCGGTTCAAGGACCTGGCGACGCTCCGGACCGACGCGCCCCTCTTCGGCGATATCGACGAGCTCCGTTGGCGCGGCCCCACCCCCGCCTTCGCTGCCTATGCAGAGCGGCTCGGAGACGCTCGCCTGCTGCAGCGCTGCCTCAGCGCCCCAGTCGCTTAGAGGAGTTGGTATAAGCTAGCCCCCGCCCAAGGACCCAAAGGACCTCAAGGACAACAAGGACGCCAGGAACGAGACTGTCGGAAATCTGCCATGAGCAAGGGCTTCATTCCGCCGCATGGCGGCTACAAGAACCTGCTTTCCTACCAGAAGGCCGAGATCGTGTACGATGCCACGGTCTACTTCTGTGACCGCTTCATTGCAAGCGCAGCCGCACCCATGACCAGATGGTCCAGGCGGCACGTTCGGGCAAGCAGAACATCGTCGAAGGCAGCATGGCCGCGGCGACCTCGAAGGAGACCGAGATCAAGCTGACGAACGTGGCGCGCGCCAGCCTCGAAGAGCTTCTGGTCGACTATCGCGATTTCCTGCGGACGCGCGGCCTGGAGGAATGGCCCGCGGAGCACGCCTACGCTCTCCGGCTCCGCAAGCTGAACCAGATCCCGAGTGCGACCTACGAGACGTTCCGCAAGGGGGTCGAGAGCCCCGACCCTGCCATCGCCGCCAATGTGATCATCGGCCTGATCCGCGTGACCACCTACCTGCTTTCCCGCCAGCTCCGCCATCTGGAGAAAGCCTTTGTCGAAGAAGGCGGCCTGCGCGAGCGCATGACCCGAGCCCGTCTCCAGGAACGGCAGAAGCATGGCTGGGAAAAAGGCTGAAGGACAATAAGGACACCAAGGACTTCAAGGACACCAGGGACCACGGAGGCGCGGCTCTTGAGTCCTTGAGGTCCTTGGTGTCCTTGAGGTCCTTTCCGCCCTCTTGGAGCGACTCACGCGATATAAAACCTCATTTCGATGCGGTATTCCTCTGGATACCCGGCGGGACGTACGTGTTGTCGGCCACGCTTCCTTCCGGGCCGTAGACGCGGAGCATCAGGTTGAACCGCCGGTGCGCAACCGGAAGCCAGTTCGCCGTGGGAACGCTCGGAGGGAGCTGCGTGGCCACATAGATCGAGAGCGAGCCGTCGGCATTGGTCTGCAGCCCCGGCTCGTAGCTGGCGACCCCGTACTTGTTCGCAGAGTTGTCGATCAGCTCGATCGAATCCGGAGTGTACGCAGTCACCGACCAGAAGCGCTTCGCCTGCGGGATCTGCCCGGCAGCAAACGTGAGGACGTAGCCCTCTCCATTGTTACCGTCGAGAGGGACGCCCGTTGCATCCTTGAACGCGTGGTAGTACGCCGCCGTGCTGCGTCCGTTACTGTACTGGATGAACTCCGTGATCGCCGATCGTTCGACGACGTTGTTACCCCATGCACCGATATTGGTGAACGTGATCCAGCTCGTCGGGCCCGTATGCGAGAGATACCGGTCCACGATCAACTTGTGGGCGGCCTGAGCGCCGGCGCCAAACTCGGACTGTTTCGCACTGCCGTCGCCAAAGAGGAGGTTGAATTGGTCCGAAAGCGCCTGTACGGCCGGCGACATCGGCGGCGTGTTGGACGACGCCACCGCCGTTTGGAGCTGCTTTAAAAATATGATTGGGTCTCCCGTGGCCAGGTTGTCGGCAATCGTCTTGTACGGTATGGCGAAAGCGACCTCCGGCAGGATCCAAGCCGTGCCTCCGGAAGGATCGTTGATATAGTCGGAGAGCGCTTGCAGCTTCAGCAACGCGCGGAACTGTTCGGCTTCCGAAGTCTGGTCCTCGCCGCTTGAAGAGTATTTGTCTGCCCGAAAAATCAGCGCAGAGAAGTCGAGAGGCATCGCGATGTGGGTGATCTCGGCAGGAAGCGTCCCGGTGAATCGGGGCCCGGTGAGGGCATAGGTTCCCGGCGTCATCGGTGGGATGTCCGTCTGGAAGATATTGCAATAGGGTCCAGCGTGAGCACTGAGTACGTGGCGGTCGTTTCAGGGATCGTCAGGGCCACTGGCTCGGCCGCCAGCTCGAGGAAGGTGCTCGCATAGAGCGTGTCGACGTTGATCGCAACCACGATCTGGTAGAGGGGAGTAACCTGGTCAGGGCCGACGAGGCGGTTGTGTGTGGCGAACCGCGACTGATTGTACGTGAACCATAGCGGATAGAACTGAGCGACGTACGCCACCGCCGTCGAATACGGCCCCATCTGCGAGATGTATTGCGGGGCGAGCTGCTGCTCTGAAACGTCCTGTTTGCCATTCATTATGAGGTCCTTTCGTCCGTTCTCGTAATGAGCGGCAAGAACCGCGATTGGATGGTTCCAGTCCGCTCGACCTGCTGTTTCAGACAAGCGGAAAACAGAGTAGCCTCCGCCCGGCGCCGTGTCAACCTCTGGAGTCGTCAGACACTTTCAGCCTCGCGCCCGCGGATCAGACTACGCGCTGCATCCTGGTGCAGTCCAACGAACCCGACGAGAGCCCTTACGCGGGAGGGGTCAACCTGTGGTCGACGTCAACGGGTATTTCGAGTAGCCGTCGCCGCGAAGGGAGGGGTGGACGGATAGGCGCGGTGCATCTATCATCGGCCGATTGGAGAGGACGGCGGGCCGGTCCTCGGTTCGCCGACACCAGGAGAGACGACCATGTTCTCACGCAGAGTGTTCTTGAAAAACGGCAGCATCGCCCTCTTTTCCCTGGGAGCCGCCCCCACGTTTCTGACCCGCGCCGCCTCGGCCGACCCCGGCCCTGACCTGACACTCCAGGTTCTCTTCATTGCGCTCCGCAATGACGGGCTCTCCGGTACCACCCGCGCTGGAGGCTTTCTCAACTTCAAGCCGGGGGAAGTGACCGCCGACATGCTGGCGACACTGACCGTGCACGACGATACCGGTGCTCAGGTGCAATGCTACGTCGAAGACTACGGTGCGCGGCACCTGGGCTCGAGTTACCCGAGCAGCGTGCTCGGGGTTTACCTCGAGGTGGAGGCGACATTCGCGACGCTGGCGACGCCGCCGAGCTTCACTGCAAAGTTCGATCAAACCCCTCTCTCACGACTCGCGAGGCAGGGGCCGGCTTATTTCTCCAACAGCTTGGCGGTGGGCTTGAGCACGGGCGGTACGCAGCTCCGCATCACCGCCCCCTTCACGTACTATCGCTACGACAGCGACACGCCGACGCGCGTCGGCACGGCGTTCGATGTGCCGTGGGCCAGCCCAGGCGCGGTGCTGCCAGCCGGTACCAGCGCGCAGCAACAATATTGGGTGCGGATCACGGTCGACGGCGCGGGCAACTTCCGCGCGCGCGTGGAGCCCGGCGGGGCTGCCGTGACGGCGCTGTCTCACGCGACGATCTTCCAGACGATCCCGGGCTTCACCGGTGACGAGCAGGTGCTCGGGTGGGTGTGCATCTTCGTCGCCAACGGGGCGGCCTCGGTCACCACCGGCACGACCGACCTGAGCAGCGCCGCTGGAGTTACAGTAACGACGACAGCGGGTACCTATAAGCCCAAATCGGTGCTGCCGACCGCCATGCCGACGGCCTCGATCACTGTCGCGGAGGTGGCATACCTGTGCGCTTGTGAATTCGTGCCCTACCAGCTCACGTCTTCGGCTGCCGAGCTGGCCCTCGGGGGAAAAATCGCTGCCGTAGAAACGTTGCGTCTGAACACTGCCAACAACATCTGGCAGCGCCGGGGCACAGCATCGGTGATGGATGCGGGCGGCGGGACGCAGTACCAATACCCGCTCCTGTCGTGGCTCTACTTCGCGCGTACCGGGCAACTCCGGCACTACCGCCGTGCGCTCGCCTACGAGACGCCCATCCGCGAATACCTCGACAGTGCTACGAGTTGGGGTGCAGCGACGGCGGAACAGACCGGCGACATCGCCGGGCATCTCGTCTATGCGGCGTTGACCGGCTCGACCTACGAGTTGAACAAGCTCACCCCAGTGAGCAACACCGGGATGTTTTGGATACAAGAGCGTGGGCAACTCGTGAATCTTGCTGGAGATAACCCGCAGAGGTCGGGTAGCCTGCGCCGCGCCATGCACGTCATCGCGGGCCTCAATTGGTTCGCGCGTCTCGGCTTTACACCGGGGGCAGGCTACTCGCTCTCCATGCCAAGCGACGGCGCCGGATGGGCCAACGCGGCGAGTTACGTCACGGTCACCACCGCGGCGCAGCACTTCGCCCGCATGATAAGCCGGCTGGCGACCTACATGGTAGGACCGGATGGTGCTGGGCTTTACCACATCCGCATGGACGATTACAACGATCTCGGCTCCTTCATGTTCGGCTTTCTGGCATCCACCCTGATCCAGGGCTTCAAGATCTTCGGCACGCCCCCTGACGGGCACGAGATCGTGGAGCGTACCTACGAGTACATGTTTACCGCCGAGCAGAGCCCCGGCGTGCGCTTGATCTACCCGTCGAACATGACGCCCGGCTTCGAGTCCTTCGTGTATTCCACGCCGATCGGTACGGCCGTGCCGAGCCCTACGAGCACGGAGCTGAACGGTCCGCACATGTTGGCCTTGGGCTACCTGCTCCGCACCACGCTCGCACCCGAGTGGCGGCTACGCGGTGATGTCCTGTATGCTGCGCTCCGCAACGCCGATCCCGCACCCTACTTCCACAAGACGGTCTCGGAAACCTCGCTGCATTCGGTCGGCTGGCTGGCCGATCGGATGACGCCGATTCCCGGTGTCACCGGAGTGCTCACGTCGGCAGCGCTCAATTTTGCGTCGGCAGCGCTCCTCTTCGTGAGCGGCAGCTCGACGACTTTGCAGCTCTCGGTCGTTTCCACACTCGATACGTTCGGAGATCCGGTGAGCCAGGCAGGGATGAGCGTGGCCTGGTCAAGCCTGAACACCGCCGTGGCGACCGTGGACAGCGCAGGGCTGGTGACAACGGTGGCGAGCGGCACAGCCACGATCCGCGCTGCGGTGAGCATCGATGGCACCACGGTGAACGCCGACTGCGTGATCATGGCCAACGCCTACCTACAGTATGCCGACTTCTCGGGCAGCGCGGGATGGACGCTCTCACAGAGCGGCGGGACGACGGTGAACAGCGTCACGGGCGGGGAGCTCGTGCAGACAATGCAGAACGTCAGCGTCGCGCGTGCCGACGAGGTCACCGGCCGGAATTGCACCGGCCGCACTTTCATGGCACGGATCGCACAGCTCCCGGCTAACAACACTCAGCAGAAGGTGCGCGCGATTCTCCTCGATGCTGCCGGCAATGGTCTGTTCATGGCCGTCGACACCAGTGTCCTCTATTGGGGAACCGTCACGGGTGGATACGGTGCCAATCCCTTCTTCACGGTTGTTGGTGCCGGGACCTCGGTAAGCGCAAGCGCGGCGTTTCACTTCAAGTTCATCCACAACAGCAGCACCGATCAGTGGACGATGAGCTATTCCGTGCTGGGTTCCACCTACACTACGAAGGCCGGCGCGCAAACGGTGACGATGGACGAGACCACCGCACGGTGGTGCCTACGATCTCACATCGCCGCCAACGGTACGACCGTGAACACGGTCCGATGGGACTCCGTGTGCATCTTTTGACAGAGCATATCTTCTAAAGCGAATCACGCCCTCTCCGCCAACGAGTGACGCCATGATGGTTCATTTCCTCGACGGCACGTACGAGCTGTTCCGCCATTACTACGGGCGGCGCCGCTTCGAGAAGGGCAAGGATGCCCCGTTCGGGGCCGTGACCGGCGTGCTGCATACGGTGTTGGAAATGAT
>JAEKLK010000084.1 GCA_019509895.1 Betaproteobacteria bacterium
CGTGCTTCACCTCATAGAGCCAGTCGCCGGTCTTCGGCGGCTCGGTGACAAGCGTGGCGAGCTGCGGCGAGATGAACGCGGGCAGCTCGATCTTCTGGTGGCCGTATTTCGCCAAGGCGCGCTTCGGGCGTTGCTCGCGCTTCACGCTTTCGGGCCGCTCGGCGGTGATGTCGTAGCCGGGACGTGCCTCCTCGTCGGTGCGCTTGATGAGGAGCCAGGCGGGCTTGTCTTCGTTGCCGCGCGTGCGGGTAAGGATCCAGGAGCCGTGCAGCTTGTCGCCATCGAGCCGGAAGTGTAGGCGGCCCTTGCGCAGCGCCTCGAGCGGATCGCGCTCCTCGGCCGTCCAGACGCCCTTGTCCCAGAGGAGCACCTCGCCCGCGCCATACTGCTTCTCCGGGATCACGCCCTCGAACTCGCCATAGTCCAACGGATGGTCCTCGGTCTGCATCGCAAGGCGCTTGTCGGCCGGATCGAGGCTCGGCCCCTTCGGCACGGCCCAGCTCTTCAGCACGCCCTGCAGCTCGAGCCGGAAGTCGTAATGCAGGCGCGTCGCCGCGTGACGCTGGATGTAATAGCGCAGCGCCTTTGCCTTTTTCGTCGCCACACGACCGCGCGGCTCCGGCGTGATCGTGAAGTCGCGCATCTCGCGGTAACGCTCGAGCCGGTCGGCCATGCGCGGCGCAGAGCAAATCGCGAGCCCGCCCGGTAATTGCTACAGGACTTGCGGCAACTCTTACAGGCGCACTGCCGGGACGGAGCGCGGACTACGCGCAGGCGCGACTGGAGGCAGTTCGGGCTCCGTCCCCGAACTGCGGTTGGCATGGTCTGTGCAGTAGGGAGTGGAACGAAAGGACAACGCACAACCATGGGTCCGGCAATCGCATTACGCCTGCGGCAGCATCTCACGCTCACGCCGCAGGTGCAGCAGGCGCTGAAGCTCCTCCAGATGTCGGCGATGGAATTCGCTCAGGAGATGGAGCAGGCGCTTACGAGCAATCCGTTCCTGGAAGAAAACCCCGACGCGCCGACACCGGCGCCGCGTGAGGGCGCGTCGGTCGAAGACGTCATCGTGCCGCAGGAGCCCTCCTCCGGCGGCCCGCTCGAGCGCGAGCAGGACGACTGGGGCAGCCTGAACGATGCGCAGCCGACACTATCGCAGCACCTGCGCGAGCAGCTGATGATCCTGCCGATGAACGATCGCGACCGCGGGCTCGCCCACATGATCATCGACAGCCTCGAGGATGATGGTTACTTCAAGCTGACGTTCGACGACCTGGTGCCGCTCGCGCCCTCTGGCGAGGATGTACGCGCAGAGGATTTCGGCCCGGCGCTCAGGCTCGTGCAGACCCTCGATCCGGCCGGCGTCGGCGCACGCAGCCTCGAGGAATGCCTGCTGCTTCAGCTGCAGGCACTGCCCGAGAAGACGCCCCAGCGTGACGTGGCGATGAAGATCGTGAAGGGCAACCTGTCGCTCCTCGCCAACCGCGAATGGGCGCGCCTGCAGCACGCGGTCGGCTGCGATGAGGCGACGCTGCATCGTGCGCGCGCGCTTATCCGCTCGCTCGATCCGCGCCCGGGACACCGCTTCGGCGCGCAGGAAGCGCGCTACGTGGTGCCCGATGTGATCGTGAAAAAGCTGCGCGACCGCTGGGTCGCGGTGATCAATCCGGCGTCGCTGCCGCGCGTGCGCCTGAACCGCGCCTATGCCGACGCGATCCAGAGCAAGAACGGCTCGAACCAGTCGCTCGCGCGGCACCTGCAGGAGGCGCGCTGGCTGCTGCGCTCGATCGAGCAGCGCTTCGCGACCATCCAGCGCGTCGCCGACGCGATCGTCGCGCGCCAGCGGGGCTTCTTCGAATACGGCGAGGTGGCGATGAAGCCGCTCACGCTCAAGCTGATCGCGGGCGAGCTCGGCCTGCACGAATCCACCGTGTGCCGCGTGACCAACAGCAAGTACATGGCCACGCCCCGCGGCCTCTTCGAGTTCAAGCACTTCTTCTCGCGCCGCCTGGCGACCGAGAACGGCGGCGCCGCGTCCGCAACCGCGGTGCGGGCGGTGATGAAGGAGTTGATCGCCGCCGAGGATCCGCGCGCGCCGCTCTCCGATGCCGAGCTGGCACGCCTGCTCGCCCAGCAGGGCCTGCGCGTGGCGCGCCGAACCATCACCAAGTACCGCGCCCTGATGCGTCTGCCGAGCGTCGATGTGCGGCGCGCTGACATGCGGAGGATTGCCTGATGTCGCGGATTGTCGCCGGTCGCTTCGACCGTAGCCTCGACGCCGATGCGGCGCTCGAGCGCCTGAAGCGCGACGGTTTCGCGCGCAGCGAGGTGGATGCCTTCTACGTCGGGCCGCCCGGGCAGAACGCGCGCATGGCGATCGGCGGCGATGCGCCCTCCGACGCCGGCTCACGCGGCGCCGGTCGCTCCGGGATAGTCGGCGCGGTGGCCGGACTGGCGGTGGGCCTGATCATCGGCTCGCTCATCGGCATGCATGCGGTGCTCCTCGCCTGCGCGCTCGGCGCCCTCGCCGGCGCCTTCGCCGGCGTCATGATCGGCCTGCACGGGGCGCGCCCCAGCCAGGCGACGCGCGACCATCCGGTCGAGCCGCGCGGCGGCCGCATGATCGCCGTGAACGTCGATCGCTCCGGCAGCGAGCGCCTCGCCATCGAGGCACTGCGCGCGAGTAACGCGCGCGACGTCGGCGTGACGCAGGGCGAGTGGCGCGACGGCTCCTGGCGCGATTTCGATCCGCGCACGCCCCTCGCGACCGTCTAGGTCATTTGCGCTCGAGGTTCTGCTCGGCGAACGCCCAGTTGAGGCGCTGCTCGATCACCGCCTGTACATAGCGCTCGCGCTGGTTGCGGTAGTCGACGTAGTAGGCGTGCTCCCAGACATCGAGCGTCAGCAGGCAGCGGATACCGTGCGCCATCGGCGTATCGGCGTTCGAGGTGGCGGTGACCTGCAGGCGGCCGTCCTTCTCGACCAGCCACGCCCAGCCGGAGCCAAACTGGCCGATCGCCGCGGCGCCGAACTGCTCGCAGAATTTTTCGAAGCTGCCGAAGTCGCGCTCGAGGCGCTGGCGCAGGGCACCCGAGGGCGCCGCGGCCTTCGGCGTGAGCGATTGCCAGTAGAAGTTGTGGTTCCACGCCTGCCCGGCGTTGTTGAAGAGCTTGCCCTGGCTCGAGCGCACCACGTCCTCGAGCGTCGAGCCGCGCACCTCGGTGGACTCGAGGAGCTGGTTCATCGTGTCGACGTACTTCTTGTGATGCTTGCCGTGATGCAGCTTGAGCGTCTCGGCCGAAATCACGGGCTCGAGCGCGTCTTCGGGATAGGGAAGCGGCGGCAGGTCGAAATGCAGCTGCCGCACGGCCTTTGCAGTCGCGGTCGCCATGCGAGGTCTCCTGAACGTGATCGGTTCAGGTCCGACCGCGCAGGCGAGCGATGGTTTCCGGCTTAAGAAGCCTTAAGCCGCAGGTCGTTCTTGACCGAGCTCACGCCGTTCACCTTCTTCGCGGCGGCGAGCGCGCGCTCGGCCATGTCCTTGTTGTCGACGAAGCCCGAGAGCTGCACCACGCCCTTGTAGGTCTCGACGTTGATCGAGCCCGCAGCGCGCGCACCCACGTTGGTCGCGATCGCAGTCTTTACCTTCGCGGTGAGCGCGGCGTCGTCGGTGAACTCCCCGGCACTGCGCTTCGCCTCGGGGTTCTGGGATGCGCAGCCGGCGACGCCGAGCGTCGCGGCGGCGCCGATCGCCACTGCTGCCAATAGGTTTTTCATCGCTTGTCCTCGGGTAGAGTGTCGCGGCCGCCGCCGGTCTGCTTCTGCACGCGCTCGAGCTCCTCGGGGAGCCGCGCCGGCTCGTGGTCCCCCGGCTGCAGCGGATCGAAGGGCCAGCGCGCGCGCTCGTTCGTCGCTTGCGGCTTCGGCGGGTTTACTGCTGACGGTTTTCCCATTCGCGCACCTGGCTCTCTGCGTCGTCCTTCGCGCAACCGTAGCGTTCCTGGATCTTGCCGACGAGCTGATCGCGCTTGCCCGCCATCTGGTCGAACTCATCCTCGGTCAGCTTGCCCCAGCGCTCCTTGAGCGCGCCCTTCATCTGCTTCCAGTTGCCTTGGATGCGGTCCCAATTCATCGATTTCTCCGGTGGTTGAACGAACGATGCGCCGGTGTTGCAAAGCGCGTGCCGTGCACCCGCGCGCGCGGCTAGACCTGCGCCGGCTGTACCAAGCGCGCGACCGTCGCGAGCAGCGCCACCGGCTCGATCGGCTTCGCCAGCTCGGCGTCGTAGCCCGCCGGGAGCGCGCGCTGCGCCGCGGGACGCGCGCGCAGCAGGACATAGCCGTCGTGCCCGGGCAACCCGGAATCGGAGAGCAGCACGTCGGGATGCCAGTCCTCGAGCGCGGGGAGCGCCTGCGCCGGATCTGACACCGCGTATGCCTCGGCGCCCGCCGCGCGCAGCACGTGCAGCAAAAGCTCGCGCGCCTGCGTGTCGTCTTCCACGACCAGCACTCTCACACCGGCAAGGAGCGGCGCGTCGAGCGGCCGGCCGAGCGGCGCGCTCCCAGGCACGAGGCTCTCGCGAAGCCGCGCCGCCCAGTGCGCGATCGATGCGGTAGGCGCCTCGAGCTCGGCGAGTACCGAGGCGAGCAGCCGGTCCTTGGCATGGCTCGCCTCTTCGGTCGCCTGCCGCAGGCGCCGCTCGCGCTCGAATGCCGCGGCAGCGGCCTCCGCGGCCCGCTTGTGGCGGTCGATGTCGGCGCAGATGGACAGATAGCCGGCGAAGCCTGTGTCGCCGCAGCGCGGCACGGCTCGCTCGAGCACCCAGCGGTACACCCCGTCCGCGCGGCGCATGCGGTACTCGATCTCATAGGGCGCGCGCGCGTCGTAGGCGCGCATACAGGTGTCGAGCCAGCGCGCAAGATCCTCGGCATGTACCACGCTCGCCGCATCGGCGGCATCCGCCGTGCAGCCGGTGTACTCGCGCCAAGCGCGGTTGGCGTACTCGCACGACATGTCGGGCCGTGCGCGCCACACCATGAACGGCAGGTCCTCGTATGGGTTCACCGCCGATGCGCTGCACGAGGCATGCCGGGGACTGCCTGTAGCGCAAAAGCTACTGGGGCGCGCCGGCGGACCCGCGCTTCTTACATCGGCGCGCAACGCTTACATGAGAGCCGACCGGCGCGCTCGCCTCGGCACGGGCTTTGCTCCCCCGCAATGAGCTTCACTCTCTCACTATTCGGAAGGAGTCGTTTATGTTGAGCTGGGCGCTGGCGTTTTTCATCATCGCCATCATCGCCGCCATCTTCGGCTTTACCGGCATTGCGGCCGGAGCGGCGGAAATCGCAAAAATCCTGTTCGTCGTTTTCGTGGTCCTCTTCCTCGTCTCGCTGGTCGCGGGGCTTTTGAGAAGGCCTTAACCCCACAACGGAGTTCGATATGCAACTCAAGCTGCTGAGCATCGCTGCCGCAGTGGCGCTCGCGTTCGCGGGTGCCGCGCAGGCGCAGTCCACGTCCACCACCGCCGCGGACAAGCCGACAGCCGGCGCACGCGCCGACGGCGGCAAGGATCACAAGCCGTCCGTCGACCGCAAGGCGCGCAAGGCCGAGGAAGACAAGATCGAGGCCGAGTACAAGTCCGAGCGGGCGAAGTGCAAGGACATGAAGGGCAACGGCAAGGACGCGTGCGAAGCCGACGCCAAGGGCAAGGAGAAGGTGGCGAAGGCGGAGCTGAAGGCCAAGTACGACCCGACGCCCGCCAACCAGCGCAAGGTCGATGAGGCCAAGGCCGAGCACCAGTACAAGGTCGCGAAGGAGAAGTGCGACGCGCAGAAGGGCAAGGAAGAGAGCGCCTGCGAAAAGCAAGCCAAGGCCGACTATGACAAGGCCAAGGCCGACATCAAGGCAAAGTCCGCGTCGAGCGACCGTCGCAAGGCGTCCACCGGCTCGAGCGCGAGCACATCGAAATGAGCGATGCGATGCGCGAGGGACGGCCCG
>JAEKLK010000085.1 GCA_019509895.1 Betaproteobacteria bacterium
CTGCGCACGGCGATCATCGGGTAATAGGCGACCAGATTGATGAACGGGTCGTAGTCATCGGGCGTCTTGTAGGCGAGGTCCTGCATCTGCGCGGCGATGACCAGCGCCGACTGCGGCGTGAGAACGATCGTGTAGCCATCGGGCGCGGCGCGTGCGACCTCAGCGACCGCCACCGAGCCGGCGGCGCCGGGGCGATTGATCACCGTGATGCCGCGCGGAAAGCGCGCCTTCATGCCCTCGGCGACGAGCCGCGTCACGATGTCGACGAGGCCGCCGGGCGGATAACCGGCGAGCAGCGTCACCGGCTTATCCGGGTACTGCGCCGCAGCGGGCATGGAAAGCGCGAGCGCTGCGAGCGTGACGATCAGGCGTGGCATGCTGAACTCCTCCTCGGCGGCGATGCTAGCATCCGCGAATGCGCATGACCGAGTCGCAGCTCGCGCAATATCGTCGCGACGGCTATCTGATCTTCCCGTCGCTTTTCAGCGCGGCGGAGATCGGCGTGCTGCGCGCAGAGACGGCGCGCTTATCGGCGATCGAGGCGGAGACGGTGATCCGCGAGCGCACCGGTGGCGTGCGCTCGATCTTCCGCGTCCACGAGGCGGACGGCGCGACACGCTCGGCGGCGTTCCGCGCGCTCGTGCGTACGCCGCGCGTGCTCGGGCCGACACGGCAGGCGCTCGGCACCGAGGACGTCTACATCTATCACACGAAGATCAACACCAAGCCCGCGATCGAAGGCACGGTGTGGATGTGGCATCAGGATTACGGCTCGTGGCAGCGCGACGGCTGCGCACGGCCGGACATGGGTACGTTCGCGGTGATGATGAATGACTCGACCGAGATGAACGGCGCGCTCTACGTCGTGCCCGGCAGCCATAAGCGCGGGCGGATCGAGCCGTATTACGACGAGAATACTTCGTACAAGTTCTGGGCGGTCGCCAAGCGCGACATGATCGAGGTGCTGCGCTCCTCGCCGCCGCCAGTGCCGATCGTCGGACCCGCCGGCACCTGCGTCGTCTTCCACTGCAATCTGCTGCACGCTTCGGGCCACAACCTGAGCGCGGAAGACCGCTGGCACCTCTACATCTCGTTCAACGCCTGCGCCAACGCGCCGAAGTTCACCGCACAGTCGCGTCCCGACTGGGTCGTATCGCGCAACACCGCGCCGCTGCCGATCGAAGCGGACGACGCCATCCTGAATTCGGGGACGGAGCCCGAACTCATCCGGGCTCCGTCCCCGATCTAGCGCCGCTAGCGGTCGGTGTCGCTCGGCGGCATCAATGCCTCGTCACTATCGACCGAGGTGCCGACAGAATAATTATGTACTTCGTACGAAATTCAGGCGGCTTTCTTGTCGGCGCGCTGCTCGACCGGCTTCACCCCGGCGGAGAGGTTCATCGCGGTGTTGACGAGTGCGACGTGGGAGAAGGCCTGCGGGAAGTTGCCGAGCTGGCGGCCGGAGCGCGCATCGTATTCTTCGGCGAGCAGCCCGACGTCGTTGGCGAGGCGGCAAAGGCGCTCGAAGAGGTCTCGCGCTTCCTCGCGGCGGCCGAGCATGATGAGGCAGTCGGCGAGCCAGAAGCTGCAGGCGAGAAACACGCCCTCGCCCGCCGGCAGGCCGTCGAGGTCGGGATGCGTGCGGTAGCGAAGGACGAAGCCGCCCTCGGTCAGGTCGCGTTGGATCGCCTCGATGGTGGCGCGCACCCGCGGATCGGTCGCCGGCAGGAAGCCGGTGATCGGGATCAGCAGCAGGCTCGCGTCGAGCTCGTCGGAGCCGTAGCTCTGGACGAAGGTGCCGCGTTTTTCGTTCCAGGCGTTGGCACAGACGTCAGCATGGATGCGCTCGCGAATCGTGCGCCAATGCTCGACGGGTCCGCGGCGGTCGAACATCTCCACCGCCTTGATGGCGCGATCGAACGCCACCCAGCACATCACCTTCGAATGCGTGAAGCGCCGGCGCGGCCCGCGCACTTCCCACAGCCCTTCGTCCGGCTCCTGCCAGCAGGTCTCGAGGTGCTTCAGCAGCGCGCACTGCACGTCCCACGCGGCGAGGTCGTGCGGCAGGCCGAGCTTTCGGCCCTGGTGCAGCGCGTCCATCACCTCGCCATAGACGTCGAGCTGCAGCTGGTTCGCCGCGGCGTTGCCGATGCGCACCGGACGCGAGCCCTCGTAGCCGGGCAGCCAGTCGAGCGTCATCTCGGGAATGCGCCGCTCGCCGGCAAGGCCGTACATGATCTGCAGCTGCTTCGGGCTGCCGGCGACCGCGCGCACCAGCCAGTCGCGCCAGGCGAGCGCCTCTTCGTTGAAGCCGGCGTTCATCATCGCGAGCAGGCTCAGCGTCGCATCGCGCAACCAGCAGAAGCGGTAGTCCCAGTTGCGCACGCTGCCGATCCGCTCCGGCAACGAAGTGGTCGCTGCAGCGACCAGGCCGCCAGTTGGCGCATAGGTGAGCGCCTTCAGCGTCATGAGCGAGCGGCGCACCTGCGGAATCCATTCACCGGTGACGGTGCATTTCTCGCACCATTGCTGCCAAAAGCTCTCGGTGTCGCGGAAGGCGCGCTCCGGATCGAGCGTGCCGGGCACCGGCCGGTGCGAGGGACAATGCGTCAGCACGAACGCCACGCGCTCGCCCGCCGCCACGTCGAACTCGGCGACGGTCGTCAGCTTCTTGCCGTGCATCGGCACGCTCGCGCGCAGCACCACCATGTCCGGACCGGCGATGGCACGCAGCGCGTTGCCGTCCTCCAGGCGCGTGACCCAGGGCACCGAGGTGCCGTAGTCGAAGCGCACGATGAACTCCATCGCCATCTTCACGCGGCCGTGCCGGCCGAGCACCATGCGCACGAGATTGCAGTGCTCATCGCGCGCCGGCATGAAATCCACCAGCGTGACGGCGCCCTCGGGCGTCTCGAAATCGGTCTCAAGAATCAACGTGTCGCCGCGATAGTGCCGCCGCGCGGCGCGCTTGGCATCGGCGGGCGCGATGCGCCAGCGGCCGTTGTCGGGCGTACCGAGCAACGCGGCAAAGCACGCCGCCGAATCGAAACGCGGCCAGCACAGCCAGTCGATCGAGCCGTCGCGGCCGACCAGCGCGGCCGAATGACAGTCACCGATGAGCGCGTAGTCTTCGATCTTCAAGCGCTGCGCATCCGCAATTCGTACTTCGTACGAAATATCTGTTCGGCATCACTCGTCGAACAGGAGGACGGTCTTCACGTCGCCGTCATGCTTCTCGTAGGCCTGTGACCATTGCGCGAGCGGCACGCGGCGCGTGATCAGCCGGTCGAGCCAGGCGCGGTTGGCGTGGGCGAGCGCTTCCCCGGCGGCGTGATAGTGGCGCAGGTTCGCATTCACCGAGCCGAACACGACGCGGTTCTCGAGCACCATCGACTGGTTCAACTTCGCGACGTCGAACTGCGCATCGCGCTGGCCGCCGCCGAGTCCGGTGAGGCAGACGATGCTGCCCGGCGCGCTACCGGTCACCGCCTGCACGATGACTGCAGGCGAGCCGGTGCATTCGACGACGATATCCGGCGCGAAGGCGGGAAACTTGCGGTGGTAGGTCGCGCCCAGCTCCTTCACGAGCGCGGGCTTCGGGCCGCCTTCGTTGCGGTCCATGACGTGCACGTCGAAGCCGCGCTGCATGCCCATGAGTGCCGCCATCAGCCCGACCGGACCCGCGCCCGTGACCAGCACCTTCTGCGGCGCCCAGCGCGCACGGCGGCCGATGCGCTCGATGTGCTCCCAGGCTTTGGCGAGCACGCTCGCCGGCTCGAGCAGCACCGCGGCGAGGCCGAGCATCGGGCTCACCTTGACGGTGAACCCGGGATCGCTGCGCCAGCACTCCGCGGCGAAGCCGTCCGCCTGCTTGATGCCGCGCTCGGTGTAGCGGCCGTTGCGGCACATGTCCCACTCCCCAAGCGCGCAGTTCGGACACGGTACCGGGTCCGGATGGCGCACGATGCCGACGACGATGTCGCCGGTGGCGAAATCGGAACTGGGCGGCGCCTGGATGACGCGGCCGAGCGACTCGTGGCCGATCACCAGGCGCTCGTGGCCCGGGCCAGCCTCGCCGTAGAGGCCGTCGATCAGCTCCCGGTCGGTGCCGCAGATGCCGACCGCCAGCGCGCGCACCAGGATCTCACCCTGCCCATCCGACGGTTCGCCGATCTCCTCCAGCCGCTGCGAGCGGGGCCTGCCGGGCATCACGGTAACGGCGCGCATCTAGGGCTGACCGCCGGGCGGCGCCACTAGTTCAACGCCGCGCGTATGCAAGGGCGCCCGCTCATGCTGGAATGCCGGCGGTGAAGGATGCGGTCGACATCGCTTTCGCGGTGGCCGTAGTCGCAGCGGCGACCACGGCCTCCGGCCATGCCGTCCTCTACAAGCGCGACTCCCGTTCGGCGGCGATCTGGCTGCTGCTCATCTGGGTGCTGCCCGCGCTCGGCGCGCTCGCCTACGCGCTCCTCGGGGTCAATCGCGTCGAGCGGCGCGCGGCGCGCATGCGCCGTCGCATGGTGCGCCATCGCGACGACCCGCCATTCCCGGCGGGCGAGCCGGGCAACCATTTCGTGCCGCTCGCGCGGCTGGTCAGCCAGATGGTCGAGCGGCCGCTCGTGTCCGGGAACAGCGTCGAGCCGCTGGTGGACGGCGTGCACGCCTTTCCGGCGATGCTCGAGGCGATCGACGGCGCGCGCACCTCGATCGCCATGGCCTCGTACATCTTCGACGGCGATGGCATCGGCGAGGACTTCGTGCGCTCGCTCGCGCAGGCGCGGGCGCGCGGCGCCGAAGTGCGGGTGCTGATCGACGACGTCGACGCGCGCTTCTCCAGCTCTTCGGCCGCCAAGGCGCTTAAGCGCGCCGGGGTGAATATCGCCGTGTTCAACCCGCCGCTGGTGCCGGCGCGCTTGCATGCCATGAACCTGCGCAACCACCGCAAGATCCTGGTGGTGGACGGCCGGGTCGCGTTCACCGGCGGCATGAACGTCGACTGCCGCTACTGGAAGCCCGAGGCGCCCGAGCAGGCGTACCGCGACCTTCATTTCCGGCTGCGCGGCCCGGTGGTCGCGCACCTGATGGCGGTGTTTGCCGACGACTGGCATTTCGCCACCGAGGAGGCGCTGCGCGGCCCGAAATGGTTCGCGCCATCCGGCGCCGAGGGCGCGATCCTCGCGCGCGCTATCGAGGCCGGCCCCGACGAGGCGTTCGAGCGCCTGCGCTGGGCGATCGTCGGCGGCCTGAATGCCGCCCAGCGCTCCATTCGCGTGCTCACGCCCTATTTCATCCCGGACCAGTCGCTCATCTCGGCGCTCGATGCCGCGGCCATGCGCGGCGTCGAGGTCGACATCGTCATCCCGGACGCGAGCGACCTGCCGCATGTGCGCTGGGCGATGTTCGGGCAGCTCTGGCAGGTGCTCGACCACGGTTGCCACGTTTGGCTGCGCCCCGGCGCGTTCGACCATTCGAAGCTGCTGGTGGTCGACGGCGCGTGGACGCTCATCGGCTCGGCCAACTGGGACGCGCGCAGCCTGCGCCTCAACTTCGAGATGAACGTCGAGTGCTACAGCGTCGAGTTCGGCGCGCACATGGACGGCCTGATCCAGGCGCGCATCGCCGGCGCGCAGCAGCTCACCCTCGAGATGCTGAACGCACGCTCCTTCCCCGCGAAGCTGCGCGATGGCGTGGCGCGCCTCTTTGCCCCCTACCTTTGATGGTGGAATACGTTGCGGTTCATGTCACCGTGATCGCGGCCACCGTCCTGGCCGTCGCGCTGTGCGTGCTCCTGCAATACGAGGCGCTGGCGTTCGTTTGGCGCCATCTCGGCCACAGCAGGGTGAAGCGGCGCTCGAAAGTGCTCTACGGCATCCTGTCGGTGATCCTGGTGCACACGCTCGAGGTGGTGATTTTCGGCGCCACCATCTGGTGCCTGCTGCAGTGGCGCGCAACGGGCGGGCTGGA
>JAEKLK010000086.1 GCA_019509895.1 Betaproteobacteria bacterium
GCGGGCGAGACGAAGCCGCTCATCAGCACGACCGGGATGTCCGGCCGCACGGCGCGCCCCGCCCGGGCGAGCTCGCAGCCGGTGAGCTCGGGCATCGACTCGTCCGAGAGCACGGCGTGGAAGCGCCCGGGGCTGGCGCGAAACGCTTCGAGCGCGGCGGTGCTGGAGGAGAAGCCGACGGGCTCGTAGCCCAGGCGCGCCACCATTTCCTCGCTCAGGTGCACCAGCGCCTCCTCGTCGTCGACGATGAGGACCGTTTCGCCGGCGCCGCGGGCAATCGCCTGCTCGGCCGCCGCCGGCGCAGCCACCGCTTCGCTCCACGGCAGGTATACGGTGAAGGCGGCGCCCTTGCCCGGCTCGCTCTCCACGTCGATGCCGCCGCCCAACTCAGTGACGATGCCGTGCACCAGCGACAAGCCCAATCCGGTACCGATGCCGACGCCCTTGGTGGTGAAGAACGGATCGAAGATGCGCTCGAGCACGTTGGGCGCGATGCCGCTTCCGGTATCGCGCACCGTCAGGCGCACATAGCGGCCGCCGGAAATGGCGCTGGTCGCAGCCATCGATCCGGACTTGTCGACCACCTCCAGCGTAACGGTGAGGACGCCGGAGGACTTCATCGCCTGGGCGCCGTTCGCGCAGAGGTTCATCACCACCTGGTGAATCTGCGTCGGATCGCCCATCACCGTCGCGTCGCCGGCGTGCAGCTCGCGCGCGAAGCGCACATGCGCGGGCAGCGACGCGGCGACCAGCTCGAGCGCTTCGCTCACCACCGATTGCACATGCACCGGCACGCGTTCGCCCATGCCGCTCCTACTGAAGGCTAGGATCCGCTCGACCAGCGATTTCGCGCGCAGGCCGGCGCTCACCACGGCGTCGATATGCCGCTTGAGCGGTGTGCCGGGCGGCGCTTCCTTCTGCGCCATCTCGCCGTAGCCGAGCGCGGCGGACAGGATGTTGTTGAAGTCATGCGCGATGCCGCCCGCGAGCGTGCCGATCGCTTCCAGCTTCTTCGCCTGCAGGAGCTGTCCCTCGAGCTGCGCGCGCTCCCGCTCGGCGCGCTTCTGCGCCGTGATGTCGCGCGCCATGCCGAGCGCGTGCGGCTTGCCGCGATAGACGATCGGCACGGCGCGCATCTCGACGTCGATCAATGTGCCGTCCTTATGCCGCGCCTTCATCTCGAAGTGCACCGACTCGCCGGCGATGGTGCGCCGGTGCATCTCGCGCGCGAGCTCGGCCATTTCCGGCAGCGCGAAAATCCATCGCGTGCCGCTCACGACCTCCTCTCGCGTGTAGCCGCTGATCTGCAGGAAGGCCGGGTTGACGTCGACCACGCGCGCCTGGTCGTCGCGCAATACCAGCGCATCGGCGGCGGCGTTGAAGATGGCGCGGTACTGCTCCTCGCTCGTGCGCAGTGCCTCTTCGGCGCGCTTGCGCAGGTCGATGTCGCTGATCGATCCGGCCATGCGATGCGGCCGCCCCGCGGCATCGCGGACGCTCAGGCCGTGGATGCGGCGCCAGCGGTAGACGCCATCGGGCTGGCGCAGCCGGTATTCGCCGACGTCGGCCGGCGTCTTGCCGGCGAGGTGCGCCTCCATCGCTTCGATGCGCTTGGGCGCGTCTTCCGGATGCAGCGGCAGCGAGGCGAACCATTCGTCCATGGACTGCATTTCCGGGCCGGACGCCAGCCCGGAAAGCTCGCGGGCGCGGGCCGAGGCGAAAACCCGCCGCGCGGCGAAGTCGAAATCCCAGATGCCGTCGTCCGAGCCGGCGACGGCGAGCGCATAGCGCTCCTCGCCCGCGCGCAGCGCCTCCTCGGCGCGCTTGGTGGCGTCGATGTCGATGATCGAGCCGGCCATGCGATAGGGCTTGCCCTGGGCGTCGCGGATGCAGAGCCCGTGTAGCCGCACCCAGCGATACGTGCCGTCGGGATGCAGCATGCGCCATTCGCCCTCGTACGCAGGCGTGCGCCCCGAGAGATGTGCATCGCGCGCCGCGAGGCGGCGCGGCTCGTCCTCGGGATGAACCCTGAGCGAGGCGCTCCATTCATCGATCGACTGCGCCTCCGGCCCGGGCGGCAGCCCGGAGAGCTGGCGGCAGCGCGCCGAGGCGAAGACCTGGCCGGCGGCGAAGTCATAGTCCCAGATGCCGTCGTGGGAGCCGGCGACCGCGAGGGAGTAGCGCTCCTGCATGGACGAGAGCGACGCCTGCGTCTTGTAGAGGCGCGCGAACTGCCGGTGCAGGAGCCAGATGAGGAGCGCGGCGAGCGCGCTCAGCGCGAGCGTGCGCATCGCCGTGCGCGCCGACTGCGCCCGCCAGTGCGCGAGCGCCGTGGTCGCGTCGCGCGAGACGATCACCGCCACGGGATAGTCCGGCACGAGTTGCACGCTGCCGAAGCGGTCCACGCCGTCGATCGGGCTCACCGTGCGCAGCGGCAGGCCGGCGCTTGAGTCGCGCCGCGTCAGGATGTCGTCGAACATCGGGAAGCGCTTGCCGATCGCCGATTCGATGGCCGGGTGGCGGGCGATCAGCGTGCCGTTCCGGTGCATGAGCGACACGCGCGTGCCCGGCTCGAGCCGCAGGTCGCTGTAGAAGTTCTGGAAATACGCCACCTTGCCGCGCGCACCGACCCCGCCGGCGAACTCGCCATTTGCATTCTCAACGCGGCGCCCGATAGGCAGCACCCAGGCACCGTCGACGTCGCTCTGCAGCGCCGTGCCGATCAGCGTCCCGCCGTCGCGCTTGGCGCGCAGCACCTGGAAGAGCGGCAGCTTGGATACGTTCGGCCGCGGCGTCGGCACCGGATACGCGAGCGAGGTCGCCCTCGAGTTACCGGCCGGGTCCACCAGGATCAATCCTTCGATCTGCACGAGGCCAATGGCCTGCTCGCGCAGGTAGTTGTGCTGCTGGCGTTGCGAGAGCGCGGCGAGCTGGCCGTTTCGCCATTGCTCTGCCAGGTGGCGCAGCACCACGTCGACCGCCTGCAGACTGCGCGCGGTCTGTTCGGCGATGATGCGCGCCTGCGTGTCGAGCTCGCGGCCGGTATCGGCGACGGTCGCCTGGTAGTTGCGGTAGATGTCGTACCCCGAGAGCCCGATGACGATGGCGATGAAGGCGCCGCCGCACCACGCGACATGTCGCGGGGTGAGCGTCATTGCCGCCTTTGCAGCGCGCGACGCACCGCAGCCAGCAGCGCCTCGCGCGTTACGGGCTTGGGCAGCACGCTCGCGACTCCGAGGCTGCGCGCCAGCACGCCGGACGCTTCCACGCCGGAAAAGAAGCCCGTGGAAAGCATGACGATCGGCGCGCCGCGATGCTCGCGCTGCAGGGCCTTCAGCACGTCGGTAGCCTCGCGTGGGAAGGGTACGTCGACGACGATGAGGTCATAGCCCCCGTGCGCCACCTCATCCGGCGCGCAGGCGCCTGCCAGCTCATAGCCCGTATCCGCGAGCCACTCCTCGAGCAGCCCGTAGAGCGCGCAATCGGCGTCGGCGACGAGTATGCGTACCGCACTAGCCCCGCCCTCCCCCTTTCGTTCGGCCGCGTCAGCCACCTGGCTCATCGCTGGCCATCCAGCGTGCGTCGAACTCCTCTGCCTCGAGGTCTTCGAGCGTCCACGCCGCCAGTGCCGCGTCGGCCTCGTCGGCGGAGAGTATGGCATCGCGCGCGGTGTCGGAGTCGCTTTTCGCTTTCATGATGGCCTCTTGGGCGGTAGGGACGGTTCGAATCAATCGGCAGCGCTGAAGGTGAGCGCCGCGTCCGTCCAGGCCTCGACCAGCGCGAGCCCTGAACCGTGGAAACGGAAAGAGTCGCCGGCGCGCAGCACCACGTCGCGCTCGCCGTTCTCCTCAGTGATCCAGACCACGCCGGTGTGCACCGAAACGGTGGTGCCGGCCGCATCGCGCATGGGCACCAACGCACCGTGCGCTAGTTGCACACCGGGCACCGGCCAGGCGCATTCAACGCCGAGGGCCACGTCGCCGTAGTCAACGGACTGCATGGCTGCTCGCGATCACGGTCGGGAGGGCGCGCTGCGTCGCGGGATAACCGAGTTGCGCGAGCGCGTCGACGATCGCCAACGTCAGCGAGAAGGCAACGATCGCGGCGATCAGCTTCTGCGAAGTGTGGGCGGTTTTCATGCTGTGGATCGTCCGCCCTCCCTGTTGCCGGCCCTTTTCGCTAGCCGCGGGCCGTGTTTCATCGGAACGCCCGGGCGGGCGTCCTATTTCAAATGAAACGGGAGTTCGGGCTCCGTCCCCGAATTAAATCGGGCTCCGTCCCCGAATTGGAGATTCAGTGACGGGCGCGCAGCGCCGCTGCCTGCTCGCTCTCGCTGAGCGGCCTTTTGCGCGCGAGGACGGCCGCCTCTCGCGCGGTTGGCGCGCGCAGGTGCGGCCGCAGCGGATGCCGCAGGGAGCGGCGGGCGAGCAGCGTGCGCAGCTTGTCGTCGCTCATGTCCGACTCGGCTAGGCGCCGGAGCTGGCCGCCTTCGAGCGCGGCGATCGGCAGGCCGTCGCGGTAGAGCACGCGGTTGCGGTACATGGCTGGCACTCGATCCTCCGGCGTGAGGATGCCGACGAGATTCAGCGGATCCACCGCGCTTAGGACCACGAGCTCGTCCACCTTCTCCATCTTGCGCACCGCGCGCAGGCGTCCTACCGCATCGGCGGCGGCAAATTGTTCACCGCCGAAACCCGCGACGAAGCGGCCGCCGCGGATCTCGCCGCGCGCTTCCAGCCGCCGGTAGACGCGCACCAGATCGCGCCACGGCGGCAGCTGGGACTCGCGCTGCACTACGCCGCGGAACACGACGCCATAGCGCTTGAGCAGCGTGCGGGCGACCGCTTCGACGTCATCGCTCTTCTCGGCCGTGAGCAGCGCCCAGCGTCCGGCCGTTTCCACGAGCGTACGGCGCTTCTCGGGCGGCGCCAGCAACGCGCGCAATCCGGCAAAGCTGTCCGCCGTGGCGACGCCTGCGCCCGCGAGCTCGGCGAGCCCGCGCTCGACGAACGCCGGCAGCAGGCTGGTCGCCTTCGCCAGCTCGTGGAAGAACGAGGCGCCGCGCTTCTCCAGCGCTTCGCGCACCGCCTTCGCTTCCGAGGTGAAATCAGCGTCCGGCTCGGCCGGCGCCTTCCAGATCTTCGCGTGCTCGCGCTGCAGGAGCGCAATCGGCGAGCTGCGCAGCGGCGCCCGGCTTCCCGGCGTCAGGCGTCCCCACGCCACGCGGCCGCTCAGGCAGAGCTGATCCAGTTGCTCCGGACCGTAATCCGCCACGCGTGCCGGCAGCACATCGTTCTCCCAGCCCGCCGCCGCCAGCTCGAAGCCCTCGAGCTGCTCGACTGCCGCCGCCAGGCCTTCGACGCCGCGGAGCTGATCCTCGCCGGCGACATGCTGCCAGTGGAGCAGGAAGCGCAGGAAGTCGGCGGCGCTCACCGGCTCGATCTCCGCGCGCAGGCGGTTCAGCGTGTAGCGATGGATGCGTGCAAGGAGTCGCCGGTCGCACCATTCGAGCTCGGCGATGCCCGGCGTGAAGCGTCCGCGCAGCACTCGTCCTTGGGTCTCCAGCGCCTGCAGCGCCATGTTGCCGTCCGGCATATCGAGCCGTTGCTCGGTCACCGGGCCGAGGACTTCCAGCCGGCTGGCGATCAGCTCGAGCGGCTCCTCGTCGATGCGCTCGAGCGCGAACCACGCCTCGCCGCGCTTGATGGCCCTTTCCCCGAGGGAATTCAATAACGCTGGCCAGTGCGGAGCCAGTTCCGACTGCTTGATGTAACCCGCGACCATCAGCGCGTCGTACATCTCGTCCGGCGTGTTCGCCACCGGCCACGCCTCCTCGCGCACCCGCTGGATCGCCGCCGGGTCGAGCGCGCCGAGATCGTCCGCGCTGCGCAGCTCGGTCGAGCGGCGCGAATAGACGGCACGCGTGCGGCGCTCTTCCAGCGGTGCATCGTCGAGGAACGTAGATCGCGCGCCACCATCTGGATTTCGCCGGCGTACAGACGCTTGAGTTGCGCTTCCAGGCCATGCAGGTCGACCGCTTCCTCGAGCGCGTCGCGCATCGCCTGGTTGACCAGCGGATGGTCCGGGATCTCGCGGGCGCCGGGAATGTTGTCCTGGCACGCCGCCGCGTCGGGGAACACCGCCTGCAGCAAATCTTCCGCGTACATCCGCTGCAGCTGGTTCGGCACGCGGGCGCCGCCGCGATTACGCGGCACGGCGAGCGCTAGCGTGGCACTCCAGCGCCAGCGGGTCTCGAAGATCGGCGACTGCAGGATCGCCTGCCGCAGCGTGTCCTCGACGGTGTTCGGGTGCAGGTAGCGGAATACTTCTTCCAGCGGAAAGGAGTGCTGGCTGCCGAGCGACAGGATGATGCCTTCCTCGGTCGCTGCCGCCTGAAGCTCGAAATTGAACCCCTGGCAGAATTTCTTCCGCAGGGCGAGTCCCCAAGCGCGGTTGACGCGGCTGCCGAACGGCGCGTGCAGCACGAGCTGCATGCCGCCGGACTCGTCGAAGAAGCGCTCGAGCGCAAGCTGGTCGACGGTCGGCACGACGCCGAGGCTGCGCTTCGCTTCGGCGAGGTACTGCGCGATCTGCTCGGCCGCCGAGCGCGACAGGCGCCAGTCGCGCTCCAGGAGCTCGATCGCCGCGTCCAGTTCACCCGGCTTGCGCGGTTCATCGGGCCCCGGCAGCTCGAAGTCGACCGCGGCGCGCAGCCGCGACACGGCGAGGCTCATCTCGTCGGAGCGCGCCGGCGCCTCGCCCAGCCAGAACGGCATGGATGGCGGCTGGCCCTGCGCGTCGGCAACGCGCACCACGCCGTTGCCGATGCGAAGAATGCGCCACGATGTATTGCCGAGCTGGAAGACATCGCCTGGCAGCGATTCGATGGCGAAGTCCTCGTTCAGCGTGCCGATGAAGTGCCCTTCGGGCTCGAGCAGCACACGGTAGTCGAATACCTCGGGAATCGCGCCACCGTTGATGATCGCGGCCATGCGCGTGCCCTTGCGGGCGCGCAGCTTGTGGTTGAGCGAATCGTAATGCAGCAGCGCACCACGGCGGCCGCGACGGGTGGCGTAGCCGCGCGCCAGCATTTCCACCACCTCGGTGTATTGCGCCTTCTCCAGGCTTCGGTACGGATAGGCGCGCCGGCAAAGCTCGAACAGCGCCTCCTCGTCCCATTCCTCTTCTGCGGCCGTCTCGGCGATGATCTGCTGCGCCAGGACATCGAGCGGGCGATCCGGCACGGCTATCCGATCCAGCTCACCG
>JAEKLK010000087.1 GCA_019509895.1 Betaproteobacteria bacterium
TTCCGCGAGCGCGATGGCCGAACGCATCGCGCGCCTGCGCGAGGTGATGAAGCTGGCCGATGCGCCGCTCGAGGAAATCGCGGCCATCATGAATTACAAGCAGCACCTTGTGCCGCCGGGCGTGGACGCCAGTCCCGCCGTCACGACGCATGTCGTCATGCGCGTGCCCTTCCTCCTCGCCAACGGCATGCAGGCGAGCCTGGTCGAAGTGGATGTCGATACCGGCTTCGTGAAGCTCCTCAAGCACTGGGTGGTCGAGGATTGCGGGCAGGTGATCAATCCGCTGCTGGCGGACGAGCAGGTCCGCGGCGGTGTCGTCCAGGGCATCGGCGCCGCGCTCTATGAAGAGTGCCTGTACGACGAATCGAGCCAGCTCCTGAACGGCTCGCTCGCCGACTACCTGGTGCCGATGGCGCTCGAGATGCCCGACATCGTCGTCGCGCACGTGGAGACGCCGGTCGCCGGCACGGCGCTCGGCGCCAAGGGCATCGGCGAGGCCGGAACCATTGGCGCCGCCGCCGCGATCGGCAACGCGATCAACGACGCCCTCGCGCCCTTCGGCGCCGAGGTGCTGCAGCAGCCGTACACGCCTCAGCGCATTCTCGCCGCCCTTGAAAATCGTTGACGCTCGCGAGCACACGGTGCCGATCGGTGCGCCGATGCGAAATGCCGCCATCGCCTTCGACACGATGACCGCCTCGGCGATCGCGCTTGCGACCGACGCCGGCCTCACCGGCTTCGCCTTCGACTCGATCGGCCGCTACGGCAAAGGCGCCCTGCTGCGCGAGCGCTTCTTTCCGCGGCTTCTGGGCGCACCGTCCGACGCACTGCTCGATGACGAGGGCTTCATCGATCCGCCGGCCTTGGCGCGCGTGGCCATGACGAACGAGAAATCGGGCGGCCATGGCGAGCGTTCCGGCGCCATCGGCCTCATCGAAGCCGCGGCCTGGGACCTGCGCGCGAAGCAGCAACAGCTGCCGCTGTGGGCCTCGCTCGCCGACTACTACCGCACGGTGGGCGCAGGAGCTTCCATTTCCGTGTATGCCTCCTGCGGCCACTTTCGCACCGACGACGTCCTGACCGACGAAGTGCGCCGCGCGATCGGCGCCGGCTACCGCTGCGTGAAGATCAAGGCGGCAGGCGATATGACTTCCGACGCAAAGCGCCTCGAGCGCGCCGCTGCAGCGCTCGATCCGCAGGCGCAGTGGGCCGTGGACCTGAACGGCGCCCTTGCGCGCGAGCGGGCCGCGCAATGGTTCGACGCCGTAGCGCCGTTCAAGCTCGCCTGGATCGAGGAGCCGGCGCCGCCGCTCGACTTCGAATTGCTCGAGCTCTACGCCGAGATGGCGCCGGTGCCGCTCGCTACCGGCGAGAACCTCTTCTCGTACGACGACGCGCGCAATCTCCTTCGCTACGGCGACCTGCATCGCGACCGGGACTTCCTGCAATTCGATCCGCTGCTCTCCTATGGCGTTGCCGAATACGTGCGCATCCTCGAGCTTTACGCCGACTGGCCGCGCCGGCAGTTCATGCCGCATGCCGGGCACCTGTTCGCCGCCCATTGCGTCGCGGGTCTGAACCTCGGTATGGCCGAGGCGGCGCCGGATGCGACGCTCCCTTACGGCGGCTACTGGGACGGCGTGCACATCGACGCCGGACGCCTCAAAATTCCCGAGGTTCCCGGCGTAGGCTTCGAAGCGAAGGCCAATCTTTTCGCGGTACTGGAGAACACATGACAGCCAAGCTGCGCCACATCGCCATCTCGGTTCCGGACCTCAAGCCGGCGGCGGAGTTCTACAAGAAGACTTTCGGCCTGGAGGAAGTGAGCTACGTCGAGACGCCCTACGGCGATGGCCTCTCGCTCTCCGACGGCGTCATCAACCTGACGCTGCTCAAGTTCCATACGGACGATGCCGCCGGCGACGAGCGCGGCAAGGACTTCCATGGCATTCACCACATGGGATTCATCGTCGACGATCTCGAGAAGTACAGCGAGCGCGTGAAGCAAAACGGCGGCCGCTTCCACCGCGAGCTGAAGGGCGGCGGCGGCGTGGACTTCGAACGCAAGTTCCGTGACCCGAATGGCGTCCTCTTCGACATCTCGCACAAGGGCTGGGTGGGCATCAAAGGATGAAGATCGCGGTCATCGGCGGCGGCAACGGCGCCTATGCCGCGGCCGCCGATCTCACCGAGCGCGGCCACGAAGTGCGCCTCTGGCGCCGAAACGCGGAGGCGCTCGCCGCGTCTGGCACGCTGACGCTGAAAGACGCGGACGGCGAGCGGCGCATCGAAATTGCATCCGTCTCCGCGGATATCGGCAGCGCGCTTCGCGGCGCCGAGCTCATCTTCATGCCCGACCCGGCGTTCACGCAGCTCGACAATGCCCGGCGCATCGCGCCGCATCTAACCGACGGCCAAGTGGTGTTCTTCGCGCCGGGCACCTTCGGCTCCTACGTCGTGGCCGAGGCCGTGCGCCAGGCGGGAAATCGCGCCGAGCTCGCCTACGCGGAAACCGGCACGCTGCCCTGGCTCGCGCGTAAGCACGGGCCGACGACCTGCGCGATCACGGCGCGCGCCACGCGCCTGCCGACCGGCGTCTATCCCGCGCGGCATTCCGAGCGCGCTGGCGCCGTCATCCGCAAGGCGTTCGCATGCGTGGAGCCGGTGGAGGATGCGCTGTCGGCGGCGCTCATGAACGCCGGCCCGATCATCCACCCGCCGCTCATCCTGATGAACGCCGGGCCGCTCGAGCACTTCGAGCGCTGGGACATCCACAAGGAAGGCACGCAGCCGTCGATCCGCCGCGTCACCGACGCGCTCGATGCCGAGCGCATCTCGGCACGCGAGAAGCTCGGCTATCGGGCGCCGCACTTCCCGCTCGCCGACCACTATCGCAGCGACGGCGACGAATGGATGTACGGCCGGCGTGTGCACAAGAAGCTCACCGACTCGCAGGACTGGCGCGAGCACATCGCGCTCACCGAGCACCGCTACATGCGCGAGGACGTCGAGCAGGGCCTTGCCTTCCTCGTCTCCGTCTGCGAACGCGCCGGCGTTGCCTGTCCCGTCGCGCGCGGGCTGCTCGCGCTCGGCTCGGCCGTGCTGGGACGCGACCTGCGCGCGACCGGGCGCACGCTGGAGAAAGTCGGACTCGGCTCGCTAAGCGCGGCGCAACTGAAGGAGCGTCTCGCCTGAGAATCGCTGCGCTCGGCGCCGGCCGCATGGGCCGCGGCATCGGTCATGTCTTCGCTTACGCGGGCTATGGCGTGGACATCATCGACTTCAAGCCGCGTCCGCTCGCCGAACATGCGCGCATCGCCGAGGCGGCGCGCGCGGAGATCGCTGCCAACCTCGGGCTGCTGCGCGAGCTTGGCGAGGTGGCCGACGTGGAACCCATCCTCCGGCGCATCCGGGTCGTATCGAACGACCAGGCGCCAGCGGCGCTTGCGGCCGCCGATGTGGTGTTCGAGGGCGTGACTGAGACGGAAGAGGCGAAGCGGGATGCTTTTGCCCGCGCTTGCAGGCATTTGCGGCCGGACTCGATCATTGCGTCGACCACCTCCTCGATGCTTGCCGACCAGCTTGCCGCGATGGTGGTGAAGCCGGAGCGCTTTCTCAACGCGCACTTCCTGAACCCGGCGTACCTGATTCCGCTGGTCGAGGTGAGCCCGGCCAAGTGCACCGCCGAGTCGACATTCGCGACGGTCAAGCAGCTGCTCCAAGCGGCCGGCAAGGTGGTGGTGCGCTGCGCCGCCTCGCCGGGCTTCATCGTGCCGCGGCTGCAGGCGGCGGCGATGAACGAGGCGGCGCGCCTGGTGGAGGAGGGCGTGGCGACGCCGGAGGACATCGACCGCGCGGTGCGGGCGGGCTTCGGGCCGCGCTATACGGCGATGGGCCTGTGCGAGTTCATCGACTATGGCGGGCTCGACATCCTCTACTACGCCTCGAGCTCCATGGCGCGGGCGCTGAATGCGCCGCGCTACGAGCCGCCGGCGCTGATCCGCGAGCTGATGGAATCCGGCAAGCGCGGCGCCCGCGAAGGGCAGGGGTTGTACGATTGGCGTGGCCGCGATCTTGCTGGCTATCAGCGCGAGCTGATCGGTCGCTATGTCGCGCTCTTTCGGCATCTCGGACTCTTGCGGCCACCGGCATAGGATCATGGGTTACGTCGAATCGGTACTGGCACCCGGCGAGCGCGTCGTACATCGCGCCGCCATCTCGCACTGGAATTTCGCGCTCTCCTACCTCGTCGGCGTGCTGTGCCTCATCGGCGCCGCGGCCGCCGTTTACCTCGACCGCGAGCGCGGCCCGCTGATCGCCGCCGTGCTGACGGTGGTTGGCGTGATCGTCATCCTGGTGACGCTGATCCGCCGCGGCACCACCGAGCTCGTGCTCACCGATCGGCGCATCATCGCCAAGCGCGGATTCATTGCCCGCGCAACGGTGGAGATGAGCCTCGCCAAGGTGGAAAGCCTGCACGTCAACCAGGGGCTGATCGGGCGGCTTTTCGACTACGGCGACGTCACGGTGGTCGGAACGGGGTCTTCGCTCGAGCCGCTGCGCTGTATCTGCGGGCCCCTCGAGCTGCGGCGCAAGCTGGGCGAGATCGCCTCGCCGCCAGCCGCCGCCGAGAGAACCGGCTAGGTTCCGCCCCAGACGTCTCGCGCGGTCTCGAGCACCCGCTCGAGCTTGCGGCGGGTGTCGTCCTGGGTGACCGTTTGCCCGGCGCCGCCGCCGCTCGAGAAGCCGCACTGCGGCGAGAGGCCGAGCTGCTCGAGCGGCACGTGCTTCGCCGCCTCGTCGATGCGGCGCTTGAGTGCGTCCTTGCTTTCGAGCACCGGCGTCTTCGTCGACACCAGGCCGAGGATCACGCGCTTTCCCTTGGGCACATAGCGCAGCGGCGAGAAGTCGCCCGCGCGCTGTGTGTCGTACTCCAGGCAGTACACGTCCGCGTTCAGGCGATTGAAGAGCGCATCGGCCACCGGCTCGTAGCCGCCTTCGGCCATCCAGGCGCCCTTGAGGTTGCCGCGGCACAGATGGATGCCGATCGTCATCCCGGCGGGCTTCTGCGCGATCGCCTCGTTGAAGAGCCTCGCATAGCGCTCCGTCAGCTCATCGGGGTTCTCGCCGCGCGCGACGACATCCTTGCGCGCGTTCGGATCGCAGTTGCACGGCAGCGCCGTGTCGTCGAGCTGCAGGTAGGTGCAGCCTTCATTGGCGAGCTCGGCGATTTCCTCCCGGTACAGGCGCGCGAGGTCGGCGAGGAATGCCTCGCGGTCGCGATACACGCTCGTCTCGAAGGCCTGTGGCCCGAGGAACCAGTGCATCACGTCGGGCGCCGCCATGGTGACCTTCGCCACGCCGCCTTTCACCATGCCTTTCAGGAAGCGATAGTCGTCGGCGACGATGCGATGCTTGCGCTTGAGCCGCGCCTTGGCATAGGGCGACGCGGCAACGCCCAGCACGCCGGACTCGTCGCGAAAACCGAGCGTGCCGTCGCGCAGGGCAAAGCCTTCCACCGCATCGATGAAGCCGGCCGACCAGCTGCGCCGGCGGAATTCGCCATCGGTGATGCTCGGCAGCCCGAGCGACTCCTGGAAGGCGACGATCTCGCGGATGGCGTCGTCCTGGACGGCACGGAAAGCGGCCTCGTCCAGCTTGCCGGCCTTGTAGGCCCGCGCCGCTTCGATGAGACGCGGCGGTCGTACGAAGCTGCCGATGTGCTCGGCGTGAAATGGCGGTCGGTTCATGCTCTTGCTCCTCCGAGATAGGCCTCGATCACGCGCGCATCCTTGAGTACGGTTTCTGGGGCGCCGGCTGCAAGCGGAACGCCATAGTTCAGCGCATACAGCCGGTCGGCGAGATCGGCCACCATCTGCATATCGTGCTCCACCCACACCAGGGCAATGCCCAGCTCGTGCTTGATGCGCAG
>JAEKLK010000358.1 GCA_019509895.1 Betaproteobacteria bacterium
TGGAGCGAGTTCGCAAGGGCAGCAGATCCTGCCGCTCTCGGCGGCAAGGAAGCCGGAAAGATTGAACCGCTCCACCCTTCTTACCCCATCATGAGGCGGCCCCGCGTCGACCTCGAAGAGAAGCACGAGCCCCGTGCAGCGACATCAGCCGGACGCAGAGCTTTCTTGGAAAGGAATAGGCATGGCATAGCGAAAGCGCCTTGACTTCAGCCGCGATAGAGCCCTTCACTCGATCTGAGCAAGCCTCGCGAGCGCGGGCTGGGGTTGTGACCGCGCGGCCGATTGGCACCCGAATTGGCACCGGACTGGGTAGCACGGGCCGGGACGGGGCGGCATGGCCGGAGTGGGGAGGGCGCTTCGATACCTGGAGAAAGCGGGCAGCGGGCAAAGGGCGGGATAGGGTCTGTTGGATGACTCATACGATCCTCCCCCGTGAAAGGGGGGAGCGACTGTCTTGGGTGTCAAGCGGGCTGCCATGGTTTTTGGTCTCGCAGGATGGCGTTGAGGATGGTGAGGAGCTTGCGGGCGACGGCGATGAGGGCGACCATCTTGGGCTTGCCGGCGGCGCGGAGGCGATCGCGGAAGGCCTTGAGGACGGGGTTGTGACGGCTGGCGACGAGGGCTGCGAGGAACAGGGCGCAGCGCACGCTCTTGCGGCCGCCGCCGATCATGCTCTTGCCCTTCCACTGGCCGGACTGGCGGGTGTAGGGCGCAAGGCCTGCGAGGCTGGCGATCTTCTTCTTGTCGAGGGTGCCGAGCTCGGGCAGCTCGGCGATGAGGGTTCGGGCGACGACCGGCCCGACGCCGGGGACGGAGGCGAGGAGGTCCTCCTTGTCGCGCCAGGCGGGCGAGCCGCGCACGCCGGCGTCGATCTCGGCATCGATCTCGGCGAGCTCCTTCTCGAGGGCGCGGACGAGGCGGGCGATGCTCTTCTTGATGCGCCGCACGGTGGCGCGGCGCTCGCGGTTCCGCTCGGCGACGATCATCTCGATGATCTGGCGCCGGCGGGCGACGAGGTCGGCGAGGAGCTGCGTCGCCTCGTCGGGCAGGGGCCGCACATCGGGTTTCATGTCGTGGCCGAAGCGGGCGATCATGGCGGCGTCGATCGGGTCGGTCTTGGCCCGCGTGCCGGCCGCCTGGGCGAAGTGGCGGATCTGGGCCGGATTGGCGACGACGAGCGGCAGGCCGGCGCCGGCAAGCGCTGCCGCCACCACGGTCTCGAAGCCGCCGGTCGCCTCGACGATGACGAGATCGGGGGTGAGCGGCAAGAGCCGCTCGATCAGCTCGGCGAGGCCTTTGCCGTCGCGCGCGACGGCAAAGGCGATGCCGTCCGGCCAGACGTGAACGTCGAGCCGATCCTTCGAGACGTCGATGCCGACAGCCTTCATGTCCATGCTCCCTCGTCCTTGCGCAACCGGGCTCTTGCGGCCCAAGCGACTGTTCGAGGTCGATGGAACGACGGGCGGGGCACCAAGCTCCCATTGCGGGCTCGAGGCCCGAGGGGGACACGGTCTCCCGCCCGCCACCGCGCCAAGCATCATGCCTGAGTCGGCCGGACGAGAGTTACAAGCGGGGACCATGCGAAGCATGGTGGAGGGGGCGCCACGCGCGCGAAGGCTGGTGTTCCGCGCGACGGCTCCATCCACGGTGTGGGAAAGCGTCGACGGCGCGCTCGGCCCTTGCCCCCTCCACCGCCTTCGGCGGTCCCCCTCTCCCCCGCTGCGCGGGTGAGGAGCCGCGGTCCTCGTCTGTCGATCGTCCACTTTCGTCGGCGGCTCGACGAAGGCGACGCGGCCCCGCCGACGCCGCTTCGTGCGATGGGGACGCGCCGGATCAAGGCCGCCGATCGAGGGGCCTTCCCCTGTTTGTCGATTGTCCACTCGCATC
>JAEKLK010000171.1 GCA_019509895.1 Betaproteobacteria bacterium
GCTCGAAGCGGAGCATCCCGAGCTCGCGACGCCGGATTCACCGACGCAACGGGTCGGCGGCGCGCCGGCCAAGGATCTCGCGCCGGTGCGCCACGAGCTGCCGATGCGCTCGATCCGCACCGAGACCGATACCGACGACTCGGGCGCGGCCAACTTCGACGCGCGCATCCGTCGGGAGCTCGGACTGCAGGCCGAGGACCCGCCCGTGGAGTACGCCGCCTAGCTGAAGCTCGACGGCCTCGCCATCAGCCTGCGCTACGAGGACGGTGCGCTGGTGCGTGCGGCGACGCGCGGCGACGGCGAAGTGGGCGAAGATGTCACCGCCAACGTGCGCACCATCCACAGCATTCCCCTCAAGCTTCGCGGCAAGGCGCCGGCGCTGCTCGAGGTGCGCGGCGAAATTTTCATGACACGCGCCGCGTTCGAGAAAATGAATCGCCGCCAGGCCGAGGCGGGCGAACGGCTGTTCATCAATCCGCGGAATACGGCCGCGGGCGCGGTGCGCCAGCTGGATCCGAAAGTGACCGCCCAGCGGCCGCTGACCTTTTCCGCCTACGGCTATGGCGTCATGCGCGGCCTCAAGCTGCCGCGGCGTCACAGCGAGCTTCTCGATGCAATCGAAGCGTTCGGGCTGCCGGTCGACAGGCGGCGCAAGGTCGTGCACGGCGCCGAGGGACTCATCGCCTACCATGCGCTGATCCGCGAGCAGCGCGCCGCGCTGCCCTTCGACATCGATGGCGTGGTCTACAAGGTGAACGACCTCGGCCTGCAGCGCGAGCTCGGCAACGTGGCCCGCGAGCCGCGCTGGGCGATCGCGCACAAGTATCCGCCGCAGGAGGAAGTGACCGAGGTGCAGGCGATCGAGGTGCAGGTCGGCCGCACCGGCACACTGACGCCGGTGGCGAAGCTGAAGCCGGTGTTCGTCGGCGGCGTGACCGTCGGCAACGCCACCCTGCACAACGAGGACGAGCTGCGCCGCAAGGACGTCTGGGTCGGCGATACGGTGGTGGTGCGCCGCGCGGGCGATGTCATTCCCGAGATTGTCACGGTACGAAAGCCGGGCTCCCGGCGGCCCGAAGACCGCTTCGTCATGCCGGCGAGCTGCCCGGTGTGCGGCTCGCCGGTGGCGCGCGTGGCGGGCGAGGCGGCGACACGCTGCACCGGCGGGCTCTATTGCAAGGCGCAGCGCAAGCAGACGCTGCTGCACTTCGCCGGCCGGCGGGCCATGGATATCGAGGGGCTGGGCGACAAGCTGGTCGACCAGCTGGTGGAGCGCGAGCTCGTCAGGAACCCGGCCGACCTCTACCGTCTGGACGCATCGACGCTCGAGAACCTCGAGCGCATGGGAGAGAAGTCCGCCGCCAACGTGCTCGCCAACATCGAGCGTTCGCGCCGCGCGGAGCTGCACCGCTTCGTCTACGCGCTCGGCATTCCCGGCGTGGGCGAGGAGGTGGCAAAGCTCCTCGCCGGCCACTTCGTCACGCTGCAGGCATTCCTGCAGGCGGAGTGGCCCGCGTTGATGGCAGACAAGGAGGCGGTGCGCAAGGACAATGCCCAGCGCCGCAGGCGTGGCGAGCCGATGCGCGACGTGCCCCTTGAAGGCATTGGGCCGGAGCTGGCGGAGGCGATCGACAAGTTCGTGCACGAGCCGCATAACCGCCAGGTAGTCGATCGGCTTGCCGAGGCGGTGGAGGTCGGCGCCGCGACAAGGCGTAGCGGCAAGAGCGGCATGACCTTCGTCCTCACCGGGTCGCTCGAGGGCATGACGCGCGAAGAAGCGCGCGAGGCGCTGGAGGCGCGCGGGCACAAGGTGGCCGCGTCGGTGTCGAAGAAGACTGACTATGTGGTGGCCGGCGTCGAGGCCGGAGCCAAGCTCGAGCAGGCGAAGAGCCTCGGCGTGCCGGTGATCGACGAGGCAAAGCTGCGCGAAATCTTGAGGAGTGGAGATGGCCAAGCTTAAAAAGGCGGTGTTCCCGGTGGCCGGTTTCGGCAGCCGCTTCCTGCCGGTGACCAAGGCGAGCCCGAAGGAGATGATGCCGGTCGTCGACAAGCCGCTCATCCAGTACGCAGTCGAGGAAGCGGCCGCGGCCGGCATCACCGACATGATCTTCGTCACCGGCCGGCACAAGCGCGCGATCGAGGATCATTTCGACAAGGCCTACGAGCTCGAGACCGAGCTCGAGCGCAAGGGCAAGGAGGCGCTCTTGCAGCAGGTGCGTTCCGTCCTGCCCGAGGGGGTGCGCTGCATCTATATCCGTCAGCCCGAGCCGCTCGGCCTCGGCCACGCAGTGCTGTGCGCGCAGCCGGTGGTCGGCGACGACCCGTTCGCCGTGCTGCTCGCCGACGACCTCATGGACTCGCAGCCGCCGGCTCTCGCCCGTATGGCCGCGATCTTCGAGCGCGAGCAATGCTCGCTCCTGGGCGTCGAGGAAGTGCCGAGCGACCAGACCGAGAGCTACGGCATCGTCACGATCGACGCCATGCAGGACGATACCGCGCGCATGCGCGCGATCGTCGAGAAGCCGAAGCCCGCGCAGGCGCCCTCGAACCTGGCCGTGATCGGGCGTTACGTGCTCACGCCGCGCATCTTCCAGCTGCTGGCCGCGGTGACGCCGGGCGCCGGCGGCGAGATACAGCTCACCGATGCGATTTCGGCGATGCTCTCGCACGAGCGGGCGCTCGCCGTGCGCCTGCCCGGCCGGCGCTTTGACTGCGGCTCGAAGCTCGGCTACCTGCAGGCGACGGTCGAGCTCGGCGTGCGCCATCCCGAGGTCGGCGCGGCTTTCACTCGGTATCTCAAGTCACGCTAGACTCGCCGCCGTGCCCGATTCGCAGGCGGCGTGGCGTTTCCTCGAGCAATCCGACCTCGTCGCGAGCGCGGCGGAAATCGATGCGGCGGTGCGACGCATCGCGGGCGAGATCACTGCGCGACTCGGCCAAAGCTATCCGCTCGTGCTGGTGGTCATGGGCGGCGCCGTGGTGTTCGCCGGCCAGCTCCTGCCGCTGCTTCGCTTTCCGCTCGATCTCGATTACATCCACGCCTCGCGCTATGGCAACGAGACGCGCGGCGCGCATATCGCCTGGCGCGTGACGCCGCCGGCCGCCGTTCGCGGCCGCACCGTGCTCGTGCTCGACGACATCCTGGACGGCGGCCAGACCATGGCGGCGATCCGCGAGCGGCTGCTCGAGCTGGGCGCGGCGAGCTTCCATTGCGCGGTGACGGTGGAGAAGCGGCTGCGGCAGGCGAAGCCGGTCCGCGCGGACTTCGTCGGGCTGGAGATCGTCGACCGCTTCGTCTTCGGCTACGGCATGGACGCGAAGGGGTACTGGCGCAACCTGCCCGAGATCCGGGCCATGCGCGAGTCCTGATGCTCGCTATCATTGGCGGCTCCGGGCTGAGCAAGCTCGGCAACATGCAAGTGACCGGCCGCAAGGTAGCGCGCACGCCCTACGGCGAGCCGTCGGGCGCGCTCACCTTAGGCCGCATCGGCGCCTGCGACGTCATATTCCTCGCGCGGCACGGCCATGGCCATACCATCGCGCCGCACGAGGTGAACTACCGCGCCAACCTCTGGGCCCTGAAGGACGCCGGCGCGCTGGAGGTCCTCTCCGTCGCCTCCGTCGGTGCCATCCGCGCCGCGCTCGCCCCGGGCTCGCTCGTGCTACCGCACCAGATCGTCGACTACACCTGGGGCCGGCCGGCGACCTACTTCGAAGGCGAGGGCGTGCCGGTGAACCATATCGATTTCACCGAACCTTACTCGCGCAGCTTGCGGGCGAAAATCCGGGAAGCGGCGGGTGCCTGCGGCGAGCGCCTGGTCGACGGGGCGGTGTATGCCACGACGCAGGGCCCGCGCCTCGAAACCGCGGCGGAGATCGACCGGCTCGAGCGCGACGGCGCCGACCTAGTCGGCATGACCGGCATGCCCGAGGCAGCGCTCGCGCGCGAGATCAGCCTGGAATACGCCGCCATCGCGGTGGTCGCGAACTACGCCGCCGGGCGCGCTGATAGCAAGCAGGCGATCGCGCTCGAGAGCATCGCGGCGGTGCTCGAGGCGGCCATGGACCGCGTGCGCCGCATCATCGAGGAGCTGTGCAAATGATTCGCGAAGTGCTGCGCATGGGCGATCCACGATTGTGGCAACGCTCGCAGGAGGTGAAGGAGTTCGGCACGCCGCAGCTCTATGCCTTGCTCGCCGACATGCGCGACACGATGGCGCACCTGAACGGCGCCGGCCTTGCCGCGCCGCAGATCGCGGTGGGCCTGCGCGTGGTCATCTTCGGCGTGCACGCCAACCCGCGCTACCCGGACGTCGAGGACGTGCCCGACACCGTGCTCATCAACCCGGTCCTGACGCCGCTCGGCGAGGAGAAAGAGGAGGGCTGGGAAGGTTGCCTGTCGGTGCCCGGCATGCGCGGCTGGGTGCCGCGCTACACGCGCCTTCGCTACCGCGGCTTCGATGCGCTCGGCACGCCGTTCGAGCGCGAGGTCTCGGGCTTCCATGCGCGCGTAGTGCAGCACGAGGTCGACCACCTCGACGGCATGCTTTATCCGATGCGGATCCGCGACATGACCAAGTTCGGCTTCAACGAGGCGCTGTTCCCAGGGCAGGAGCTGCCGCAGGAAGACTGAGCTCGGCGAGGAGCTCCTGCTCGAGCTGCAGGACGCTCTTCGGCGCCGAGAGCGCGTCGCCCGAGACCAGGAGCACATCCTCGACGCGATCGCCGAGCGTGTTGATGCGCGCGGTCTGCAGATTGATGTGGTGGCGCGCGAGGATGCGCGCAATGCCGTAAAGCAGGCCTGGCCGGTCGCTCGCCACCAGCGAGAGCACGTGATAGGCACCGCGCTCGTCGGGCCGGATGTCCACCGCGGGCGAGATCGGGAAGTGGCGCACGCGGCGCGAGAGGCGCCCACCGCGCGGCGGGGCGAGGGCCGCGCCCGAGCTCACTTCCTCCGCCAGCCCGGCCTCGATCATGCTGATGAGATCGCGGTAGTGCGCCCCCGGGCCGCTGCCCATGACGAGGAACGTATCGAGCGCGTAGCCGTTCCTCGTGGTGTGCACCTTCGCTTCGACAATGTTGTAGCCCGCGCGATCGAAGTAGCCGGAGATGCGCGCGAAGAGCGCCTCGCGGTCCTTTGTGTAGATCATCACCTGCAGCCCTTCGCCGAAGGGCGCGAGGCGCGCCTTCACCACCGGCCGCTCGCTCTCCACGCGGTAATGCAGGTTGCGCGTATGCCAGGCGATCTCCTGGGCATCGTGGCGCAGGAAGTAGGTGATGTCGAGGCTCGCCCAGAGGCGGTCCTTGACGCCGTCGCTCAAAGCATAGAGGCGCAGCAGGCGCGCCGCCTCGGCCTGCTTCTCGGCGAGCGCCGCGTCGCGCGCGAGCGGCTCGCCGGTCAGCACGCGGCGCGTGGCGCGGTAAAGATCTTCGAGCAGCTTGCCTTTCCAGGCGTTCCAAACCTTGGGGCTCGTGCCGCGCACGTCGGCCACGGTGAGCAGGTACAGTGCGACCAGTCGCCGCTCGGTCTTCATCTTGTCGGCAAAGGCCTGCACCACCTCCGGGTCGTACACGTCCTGCTTCTGCGCGACATGCGACATCGCCAGATGGTTCTCCACCAGGAACTCGACCAGCTCGCGGTCGTCGGCCGCGAGTCCGTGCCGCCGCGCGAAGGCGCGCACGTCGCGCAAGCCGAGGTGCGAATGGTCGCCGCCGCGGCCCTTGGCGATGTCGTGATATAGCGCGGCGATGTAAAGGACCCAGCGGCGCTCGAACCCGCTCATCAGCTCGGTGCACAGCGGGAACTCGTGCGCCAGCTCCTGCATGGTGAAGCGCCGCAGGTTGCGCACCACCATCAGGATGTGCTGGTCGACGGTGTAGACGTGGAAGAGATCGTGCTGCATCTGGCCGACGATGCGGCCGAACTCGGTAAGGTAGCGGCCGAGGATGCCGTACTGGTTCATGCGGCGCAGCTCGTGCACGATGCCGCGCGGCTGCTGCAGGCACTGCAGGAAAAGGAGCCGCGCGAGCGGGTCGGCGCGGAAGCCGGCGTTGATGCGTCCGCGCGCGCGATAGAGCGCGCGCAAGGTCGGCGCCGTCATGCCGCGCAGCTGCTGGTGCTGCATCAGCAGGAGGAAGCTCTCGAGGATGGCGAGCGGCTCGCGCTCGAAGAGATCCTCGCTCGCTGTCTCGAGGAGCTCGCCGCGCACGCGAAAGCGCTCGTTCAGCGGCTGCGGCGCCGCCGAAGGCTCGGGCACCAGGCGCGCGCCGAGGTTCTGCAGCAGTATGGTATTCAGCTGCGTGACGCCCTTGGCCGTCTGGTAATAGCGCTGCATCATCGCTTCGCTCGCGCGGCGATGCGCGCTGTCGGCGTAGCCGAGCTGCGTCGCGAGCGCCGTCTGTACGTCGAACACCAGCCGGTCCTCGCGCCGGCCGGCGAGGTAATGAAGCCGGATGCGCAGATCCTGGAGCAGCACCTCGTGCCGGGCGAGGCTGCGTGCCTCGTCTTCCTCGATCATTCCCTGCGCCACGAGATCGCTCCAGCGCCGGCCGAGACCCGCGGCACGGGCGATCCACTGGATCACCTGCAGGTCGCGCAGTCCTCCCGGCGCTTCCTTGATGTTCGGCTCGAGCGAATAGGGCGAATCCTGGTGCTTGGCGTGGCGCTGGTCCTGCTCCAGCTTCTTCGCCTTGAAGAAAGCGGCGGGCTCAAGAATCGGCGCCAGCGTCTGCTCCAGGCGCCGGAGGAGCGCGCGGCTGCCGGCGAGGAAGCGCGCCTCGAGCAGCGTGGTGCGAACCGTCACGTCGTCGGCCGCCGCGCTGATGCAGCCCTCGACAGTGCGCACGCTGTGCCCGATCTCCAGGCCGATGTCCCAGAGGGTGCCGATCAGGCGCTCGAGCGACTCGCGCTCGGCGCTCTGCGGCTCGTGCGCGAGCAGCACCAGCAGATCGATATCAGAGCAGGGATAGAGCTCGCCGCGCCCATAGCCGCCGGTGGCGACGAGCGCCGCGCCGGCCGGCAGGCCGGGCACTGCCTTCACCGTGCGGTCGATGAGCTGCGCATGCGCCTTGAGCAGCGCGCGCGGCTGCGGCCGCGCCAAGTAGGCCGCGCGCAGCGCCGCTCTCTCGGCGGCGACCTGCTCGCGCAGCGTGGCGGCGCTCATGACGCGGGCGGCGGCGTGCCGCGCGAGTGGGTCAGCACCTCGTAACCACCCTCGCTGACGGCGACAGTGTGCTCCCATTGCGCGGACAGGCTGTGGTCCTTGGTGACGATGGTCCAGCCGTCGGCGAGCTCGCGGATGGCGGGCTTGCCGGCGTTGATCATCGGCTCGACGGTGAACGTCATGCCCGGCTGCAGCGCGAGCCCGGTGCCCGCTTTCCCGTAGTGCAAGACCTGCGGCTCCTCGTGGAATCTGCGGCCGATGCCATGGCCGCAAAATTCGCGCACCACCGAGAAGCCATGCGCTTCGGCATGCGCCTGAATCGCGGCGCCGATGTCGCCGAGCCGCGCACCGGGCCGCACCACGCGGATGCCACGCCACATGCATTCATAGGTTACGTCCACCAGCCGCCGCGCCTGGATGCTCGGTTCGCCGACGTAGTACATGCGGCTCGAGTCGCCGTGAAAGCCGTCCTTGATCACGGTGATGTCGATATTGAGGATGTCGCCCGGCTTCAGCACCCGATCGCCCGGCACGCCGTGGCACACCTGGTGGTTCACCGAGGTGCAGATCGACTTCGGGTACGGCTTGTAGCCGGGCGGTGCATAGTTGAGCGGCGCCGGCACCGTGCCCTGCTGGTTCACCATGTAGTCGTGGCACAGGTCGTTCAGCTTTCCGGTCGTGACGCCGGGCTTCACGTACGCGGTGATGAAATCGAGCACTTCCGCCGCGAGTCGCCCGGCGATGCGCATCCGCTCGAGCTCTTCGGCGGTCTTCAGAACTACAGCCATTAGCCTGATTATGCTAGAATTTCGCGCTCGCTTGCGTTGCAGCAAGCGGCTGGAGTGAAGCAAATTATCCCGCGCGCCGCATTAGGGTGCTTCGGCTCGAAACGTAGGCCGAAGTTCTACAGCGCGCGGCAGACCTAACCCTAAGGAGAGAAAGTGTCGGTCACGATGCGTCAAATGCTGGAGGCCGGCGTGCATTTCGGCCACCAGACGCGCTACTGGAACCCGAAGATGGCCCCGTACATCTTCGGCCACCGCAACAAGATCCACATCATCAACCTCGAGCGCACGCTCGCGCTCTACCAGGAGGCGCTGAAGTTCGCGCGCCAGCTCACCGGCAACAGAGGAGCACTGCTCTTCGTCGGCACGAAGCGCCAGGCCCGCGACATCATCCGCGAGGAGGCGCAGCGCTGCCAGATGCCGTACGTCGACTACCGCTGGCTCGGCGGCATGCTGACCAACTTCAAGACAGTGAAGCAGTCGATCAAGCGGCTGAGGGAGATGGAGGCGCTGGCGCAGGAAGGCGGCCTCGAGCGCATGTCGAAGAAGGAAGCGCTCGGCGTGACGCGGGAGATGCAGAAGCTGCATCGCTCGCTCGGCGGCATCAAGGATCTCTCGGCGCTGCCGGACGCGCTGTTCATCGTCGATGTCGGCTACCAGAAGGGCGCGGTGGCCGAGGCGGTTAAGCTCGGCATCCCGGTCATCGGCATCGTCGACACCAACCACTCGCCGGAGGGCATCGACTATGTGATCCCCGGCAACGACGATTCGAGCCGTGCCATTCGCCTCTACGCGCGCGGCATGGCCGACGCGGTGCTGGAAGGACGCACGCAGTCGGTCGAAGAAGTCGCAGCCGGCTCCCGCGACGAGTTCGTCGAGGTGGAAGAGGATGAAGCGGCACAGTAGCTTTCCCGCCACCGGCGGAAGCGAAAAGGGGCTGCGGCCCCTTTTTTTCAACCTGTAAGGAGCTTTGGGAAATGGCAGAGATCAGTGCGGGACTGGTGAAGGAGCTGCGCGAGCTCACCGGCCTCGGAATGATGGAGTGCAAGAAGGCCTTGGCCGAGTGCGAGGGCGACCTGAAGAAGGCCGAAGAACTGCTTCGCATCAAGAGCGGCGCCAAGGCGAGCAAGGCCGCGAGCCGCATCGCCGCGGAAGGCGTGATCGGCGCCTGGCTCGCCGCCGACGGCAAGGTCGGCGCGCTCGTCGAGCTCAACTCCGAGACCGACTTCGTCGCCAAGAACGAGGACTTCATGCGTTTTGCGCAATCGCTCGCCGAGCTGGTCGCCACGCGCGCGCCGGCGAACGTCGAGGAGCTGGCCTCACTCGACACGATCGGCGTCCAGGTCGAAGCGCGCCGCCAGGCGCTGGTGCAGAAGATCGGCGAGAACATCAGCATCCGGCGCTTCAGGCGCCTGCAAGCCCAAGGCAAGCTCGCGCTGTACCTCCACGGCGCGAAGATCGGCGTCCTGGTCGACTACGAAGGCCCGGAAGAGGTGGGCAAGGACGTGGCGATGCAAATCGCATTCGCCCAGCCGCTGTACCTTAACAAGACGGAGATTCCGGCACAGCTGGCCGCGGATGAGCGGCGAATTCAGGAAGCGCGAGCCAAGGAGACGGGAAAGCCTGCCGAGATCGTGGCGAAAATGGTCGAAGGCGCGGTCAGTAAGTTCCTGGCCGAAAAGACGCTTCTTGGCCAGCCATTCGTCAAAGATGACAAGCAGACGGTCGAAAAAATGCTCGCCGGGAAGAAGGCCAAGGTCAACGGCTATGCCTTCTTCGTCGTTGGTGAGGGTATCGAAAGGAAGGCAAGCGACTTCGCAGCCGAGGTAATGGCTCAGGCGGGGAAAGCGCACTAGCCGATGACGCCCCGATACAAACGGATCCTCCTCAAGCTCTCGGGAGAAGCCCTGATGGGCGACGATCCGTTCGGCATCAACCGCCAGACGATCGAGAATATCGTCGCGGAGATCGCCCAGGTGTCGCGCCTGGGCGTGGAGATCGGGGTGGTGATCGGCGGCGGCAACATCTTCCGCGGCGTCGCGCCGGGGGCCGCCGGGATGGACCGGGCGACGGCGGATTACATGGGGATGCTGGCGACGGTGATGAACGCGCTCGCGCTTCAGGACGCGATGCGCCAGGCCGGCATTTCGAGCCGCGCCCTCTCGGCACTCAATATCGAGCAGGTGGTCGAGCCTTACATCCGCGGCAAGGCGATCCGCTACCTGGAAGAGGGCAAGATCGTGATCTTTGCCGCCGGCACCGGAAACCCCTTCTTCACCACCGATACCGCAGCGGCGCTGCGCGGCAGCGAGATGGGGGCGGAGATCGTCATCAAGGCGACCAAGGTGGATGGCGTGTACACCGCCGATCCGCAGCGCGACCCGCGCGCCGAGCGCTACACGCGGCTCTCCTTCGACGAGGCGATCATCAAGAACCTGAGGGTGATGGACGCGACCGCGCTCACGCTCTGCCGCGACCAGAAGCTGCCAATCAATGTCTTCAGCATCTTCAAGAAAGACGCGCTGCGCCGCGTGGTGCTCGGTGAGGACGAGGGAACGCTGGTTCACGTATGATTTTCGCGGGAGGACACCATGGTGATCGCTGATGTGAAGAAGACCGCCGAGCAGAAGATGGACAAGACCATCCAGGCATTCAAGGGGGACCTTGCCAAGGTGCGCACCGGGCGCGCGCACACGGGGCTCCTCGATCACATCCAGGTGGACTATTACGGCACGCCGACGCCGCTTAACCAGGTGGCTAAAGTGACGCTGCAGGACGCGCGCACCATCGCCGTCACGCCGTTCGAGAAAAAAATGGCGCAGCCGATCGAGAAGGCGATCCGTGAAGCGGACCTCGGCCTCAACCCCGCGAGCCAGGGAGAAACGATCCGGGTGCCGATGCCGCCGCTCACCGAGGAGCGGCGCAAGGAGCTGATCAAGGTGGTGAAGCACGAGGCCGAGAATGCGCGCATTGCCGTGCGCAACCTCCGGCGCGACGCGATCCAGCACCTGAAGGAAGCCCTCAAGAAGCACGAGGTGTCCGAGAACGACGAGCGCCGTGCCCAGGACGAGGTGCAGAAAATGACCGACCGGCATATCGCCGAGATCGACAAGCTGCTACAACAAAAAGAAGGCGAGTTGATGGCCGTATGACCTACACGAGCTCGACGCAGGAGGTCCCGGAACATGGCGCGGTGCCGCGCCACCTCGCCATCATCATGGATGGCAACGGGCGCTGGGCGCGCTCGCGGCTGCTGCCGCGCATCGCCGGACACCGCCGCGGCCTCGAGGCAGTGCGCGCGACGGTCGAAAACTGCGCCGAGCGCGGCATCGAGTTCCTGACGCTCTTCGCCTTCAGCTCCGAGAACTGGCGCCGGCCGGCCGAGGAGGTCGCGCTCCTGATACAGCTCTTCCAGAGCGCGCTCACCAGCGAGGCCGAGCGGCTGCACCGCGCCGGCGTGCGCCTGAAGATCGTCGGCGACGTTCGGCGGTTCGGCCGCAAGATTGGCCTTCTCATCGAGCAGGCCGAGAAGCTGACGGCCCAAAACCGCGGCCTTACGCTCACCATCGCCGCCAACTACGGCGGCCGCTGGGACATCCTGCAGGCGCTCTCCCGCTTGCTCGCCGCGGGAACGACGCACGGGTCGATCGACGAGGCGGCGCTCGCGGCGCATCTCGCCATGAGCTACGCGCCCGAGCCCGATCTCTTCATCCGCACGGGCGGCGAGCAGCGGATCAGCAACTTCCTGCTGTGGCAGCTCGCCTACAGCGAGCTCTATTTCAGCGATACGCTGTGGCCGGACTTCGACGCCGCGGCGCTCGATCTCGCCATCGCGTCGTATCGCAGCCGCGAGCGGCGCTTCGGCCGCACCAGCGAGCAGGTCGCGGCGCTGGCCGATCCGGCAAAGCGCGCCGAGGTCGCCTGAGCGGCGCGCTGGCCGCGCGGGTCGCCACCGCCGCGGTCCTGATCGCCGCCTTCCTGGCGGCGCTGTTCCTCCTGCCGCGCGCCTGGCTCACTGCGATCGCGGCGCTGCTCGCCGCGGCCGCCGGGTTCGAGTGGGCACGCCTGTGCCGCTTGGCGCCCGTCAGCGCGTGGCTCTACGGCGCGGTCTCGGCGCTTGCACTGCTCGCGCTCTCCGCCGCCGGCGGGGCACGCACGGCGTTTCTGCTTGCCGCGCTCTTCTGGATCCTTGCAGTGCCGATCTGGCTCGCACGCGGCGTCAGCGCGCAGGCGCGCCCGGCGCTGGTTGCGAGCGGCTTCATCGTCATCGTGCCGCCGGCGCTGGCGCTCGCGCTGCTGCCGGCGCGCGAGGTCCTTGCCGTACTCGTGCTGGTCTGGATCGCCGACACGGCGGCGTATTTTGTCGGACGCGCCTGGGGGCGGCGCAAGCTTGCACCGGCCATCAGCCCGGGCAAGACCTGGGAAGGCGCAGCGGGGGGCGTCGTCGGGGCGCTCGCCTACGCTATCATTCTCGCGGCCTTTGCAGGCCACATCGCCTGGGCGCCGTGGCTCGCGGCGGCAGCCGTGCTCGCCGCAGTGAGCATCGTCGGCGATCTGTTTGAATCGGCGGCCAAGCGCCAGGCAGGTGTGAAGGACAGCGGGGCGCTGCTGCCGGGTCACGGCGGCATCCTCGACCGCATCGACAGCGCGACCGCGACGCTGCCGCTCGCGGCGTTGTTGCTGCCGTGGATGAGGGTTAACGGGTGAATCTCACAATTCTGGGCGCCACCGGTTCGATCGGTAAGAGCACGCTCGATGTTGTCGCGCGGCACCCCGATCGCTACCGTGTGGCGGCGCTCGCCGCGCACAGCTCGAGCGATGCCCTGCTCGAGCTCTGCCGCGCGCACCGCCCGCACACCGCCGTCCTCGCGGGCGTCGCGCCGAGCGCCCGGCTTTGCGCGGCGTTCCGTGAATTTGGCACCGAGCTTCTCTTCGGCGCCGAGGCGCTCGAGCACGTTGCGCTCGACTCGCGCTGCGAGGTGGTCATGGCGGCGATTGTCGGCGCCGCCGGCCTTGCCTCGACACTGGCCGCCGCGCGCGCCGGCAAGCGCGTGCTGCTCGCGAACAAGGAAGCGCTGGTCATGGCCGGACCGCTCCTCACGCATGCGGCGCACCAGGCGGGCGCGACCCTGCTGCCGGTCGATAGTGAGCACAACGCCGTGTTCCAGTGCCTCTCCAACGCAAGCGCCGTGCGCCGCATCATCCTGACCGCCTCCGGCGGACCGTTTCGCGCCGCGCCGCTTGAAGCGCTCGACGCGGTGACACCGGCCCAGGCGTGCGCGCATCCGAATTGGGTGATGGGGCCGAAGATCTCGGTCGACTCGGCAACCATGATGAATAAGGGTCTCGAGGTGATCGAAGCGCGCTGGCTGTTCGATCTCCCGCCCGCGACGATCGAGGTCGTGATCCATCCGCAAAGCATCGTGCACTCGCTCGTGGAGTACATCGACGGCTCGCTCATTGCCCAGCTCTCGAACCCCGACATGCGCGTGCCGATCGCGCATGCCCTGGGCTACCCGGAGCGCATCGCCTCCGGCGCGCGGCCGCTCGATCTCACGGCGATGAAGGCTCTTTCCTTCGAGCGCCCGGACGAACGGCGCTTCCCGTGCCTGCGCCTCGCCTATAGCGCACTCGAGCGCGGCGGCACGGCGCCGGCGGTGCTCAATGCCGCCAACGAAGTCGCGGTGGACGCCTTCCTCGCCGGGCGGCTGCCGTTCACCAGCATCGCGCGCGTGATCAGCGAGACGCTGGAAGCGGTGCCGGGAGCGCCGGCGGCGGATCTTTCCGCAGTGATGGCGGCGGACGAGCAGGGGCGGCGCATCGCCGCCGCGTGTGTGCTGGCGAGGGCCGCATGAGCTTCGTGCAGACGGTCCTCGCCTTCATCGTCGCGCTCGGCGTGCTGATCGTGGTGCACGAGTTCGGCCACTTCATCGTCGCGCGCTGGTGCGGCGTGAAGGTGCTGCGCTTCTCGGTCGGTTTTGGCCGCGCGCTCGCCCTCTGGCGCCTGGGCGCCGACCGCACCGAGTGGGTCATCGCTGCCATTCCCTTTGGCGGCTACGTGAAGATGCTCGACGAGCGCGAAGGGCCGGTGCCGCCCGCGGAGCTCGCGCGCGCATTCAATCGCCAGAGTGTCTGGAAGCGCTTCGCCATCGTCGTCGCCGGGCCACTCTTCAACTTCGCCTTCGCAGTGCTGGTGTACGCCGGGCTCTTCATGTACGGGCTGCCGGAAGCGCGCCCTATCCTCGGCGCGCCGCCCGCCGGAACCGTCGCCGCGGCCGCTGGCATCCACGCGGGCGACACCGTGCGCGGTATCGACGGCGAGGCGATCGGCACCTGGCAGGAGCTCCGCTGGCGCGTGCTGCAGGCGGCGCTGCAGCGCGAGCCGGTCAAGCTCGACACCGAGGACGAGCGCGGCCATCTCGCCACGGTGACGCTCGACCTGCGCGGGTTCCCGTCGAACGAGGTCGAGACCGATGTGCTCGAGCGCGTCGGCCTGCGGCTTTATCGGCCGCCGCTGCCGCCGGTGCTCGGGCAGGTGATCGCCGGTGGCGCCGCGGAGAAGTCCGGACTCGTGAGCGGCGATCGCATCGTCGCGCTCGACGGCGCGCCGATCGACAACTGGGAAGCGTTCGTGAACGCGGTGCGCTCGCATCCCGGCACGGCGCTCGCGCTCACCGTCGAGCGTGCCGGTCGCATGCAAGCGCTCGAGGTGGTGCCCGAGTCGGTGAACGCCGGCGGCGCGCGCTTTGGCCGCATCGGCGCCGGGCCCCGCCAGCCCGAGGGCTATTCCGAAAAACTGTTGATACGCGTGCAGCATGGGCCGATGGCCAGCCTCGTGAAGGCGAGCGCGAAGACCACCGACATCGCGCTCTTCAGCCTCAAGATGCTCGGCAAGATGCTGGTCGGCGAAGTCTCCTGGCGCCATCTCTCCGGGCCGGTGACGATCGCCGATTTCGCCGGGCAGTCGGCGAGCCTCGGCTGGGTTTCGTATCTCACGTTCCTCGCGCTAATCAGCATCAGCTTGGGTGTCCTGAACCTGCTGCCGATCCCGCTGCTGGACGGCGGACACCTGATGTACTATGCGATCGAAATAATCAAAGGCAGGCCGGTCTCCGAGCGGTTCATGGAGCTCGGACAGCGCGTCGGTCTTGCGCTGTTGCTGGTGATGATGGCCTTCGCCTTCTATAACGACCTGAATCGCCTGCTGACCGGTTGATGATTCGCAGAGGCTTGGCCGCGGTGCTTGCCGCGTTTGCAGTGGCGGCAGCCAGCGCGGTGCACGCTCAGTCGTTCGCCCCGTTCACCGTCAAGGACATCCGCGTCGAGGGCCTGCAGCGCACCGAGCCCGGCACCGTGTTCAGCTACCTTCCGGTGAAGGTCGGCGAGACGATGACCGAGGAAAAGGCGCAGGCGGCGCTGCGCGCGCTGTACGCCACCGGCTTCTTCAAGGACGTGCGGCTCGAGATGGACAACGACGTGCTGGTCGTCTACGTCGAGGAGCGGCCGGCGATCGCCTCGATCGACTTCTCCGGCATGAAGGAGTTCGAGCCCGACACGGTGCGCAAGGTGCTGCGCGAAGTCGGCATGGCCGAGGGCCGCATCTTCGATCGCGCGCTCCTGGAATCGACCGAGCTCGAGATGAAGCGCCAGTACCTGTCGCGTGGTCTGTACGCGGCGGAGATCCAGACGACCGTGACACCGCTCGAGCGAAACCGCGTCGGCATCAACATCGCCGTCACCGAAGGCGACGTCGCCAAGATCCGCGGCATCAACCTGGTGGGCGCCAAGTCGTTCGCCGAAAGCCAGCTGCTGAAGGAGTTCGTGCTGCGCACGCCCGGCTGGCTCACCTGGTACACCAAGCACGACCGCTATTCGCGCGAGAAGCTCTCCGCCGACCTCGAGAACCTGCGCAACTTCTATCAGAACCGCGGCTATCTCGACTTCTCGGTCGAATCGACCCAGGTGTCGATCAGCCCGGACCGGCGAGACATCTACATCACGGTCAATTTCACCGAAGGCGAGAAGTACACCGTGTCGAAGGTGGATCTCTCGGGCAACCTGATCGCGCCGCAGCCCGAGCTCGAGAGGCTGGTGCAGCTCAAGGCGGGCGACGTGTTCTCGCGGGAGAAGCTCACCGCGTCCACCAAGGCGATCGCCGATCGCCTGGGTAACGAGGGCTACGCCTTCGCCAACGCCAACGCCATCCCGGAGGTAGACAAGGAAAAGCGCACCGTCGCCTTCAACATCGCGGTCGATCCCGGCCGGCGCGTATATGTGCGGCGGATCGACGTCGCCGGCAACGCCAAGACGCGCGACGAGGTGATCCGGCGCGAGATGCGCCAGCTCGAGGGTGCCTACTACGACGCCTCGAAGATCCAGCTGTCGCGCCGGCGCATCGACCGCACGCAGTACTTCAGCGAGGTGAACGTCGAGACGGTGCCGGTCGAGGGCAGCCCCGACCAGGTGGACGTGGTCTACACCGTGAAGGAGCGGCCCACCGGGGCCCTGCTCTTCGGCATCGGCTTCTCGAGCGTGGAGAAGTTCGCCATCTCGACCTCGCTCACGCAATCGAACGTCTTCGGCACCGGCAAGTTTTTATCCTTCAACATCAACAGCGGCACGGTCAACCGCGTCTACTCGCTCTCTTACCTGGACCCGTACTACACGGTGAACGGCGTGAGTCAGGGCTTCGACATCTACAAGCGCAAGACCAACGCGACGACGCTCGCGGTCGGCCCGTACGCGACCGACGCGCTCGGCGGCGGCATTAAGTTCGGCTATCCGGTGTCGGAGGTGAGCCGCATCGACCTCGGCGTCAACTTCGAGGACGTGAACCTGACCGTCTTCGACACGAGCCCGCTCAGCTATCTGCTATTCGTCTCGCAGTTTGGCAATCACTACCGCTATGGCGCGGGCACCGCCGGCTGGTCGCGCGACACGCGCGACAGCCTGATCACCACACGCTCGGGCAGCTTCATCCGCGCCAGCACCGAGTTGGCGGGCGGCGACCTGCAGTACGCGCGCCTCGGTTATCAGCACCAGGTGTACTTTCCGCTCTCGCGGGACTTCACGCTGCTCGCGGGCGGCGAGCTCGGCATCGCCGGCGGCCTGGGCGGCAAACCGCTGCCCTTCTTCAAGAACTTCTTTGCCGGTGGTCCCGGCTCGGTGCGCGGCTACCGCTCGTTCTCCCTGGGACCGCAGGACTTCAACGGCAACGCGATCGGCGGCAACCGTAAGGCGAACGCCTCGCTCGAGCTGCTGTTTCCGATGCCCGGCGCGGCCAACGATCCGTCGCTGCGCCTCGCCTGGTTCGTCGACGGCGGCAACGTCTTCCTGCAGAACTTTGCCTTCAACGACATGCGCTACTCGACCGGTCTCTCGTTCTTCTGGACCTCGCCGTTCGGCCCGCTGCGCCTTTCCTTCGCGCAGCCGCTCAACGCCAAGAGCACGGACCATATCCAGAGGCTACAATTCACCTTCGGTACCGGATTCTAAGAAGCGAATGAACCTCTTACGATTGCTCGCGGCGGCGGCGCTGGCAGCCGCCAGCGTGAGCGCGGGCGCCCAGGACAAGCCCGCCGCGACCGCGGCCTCGCCTGCGCTTACGGGCAAGTTCGGCTTTGTCAATACCGAGCGCATCCTGCGCGATGCCATACCGGCGCAGCGCGCGCAGAAGAAGATCGAAGCGGAGTTCCAGAAACGCGACCAGGAGCTCGCGCGGCTCGCCGACCAGCTCAAGCGCATGCAGGACGACCTGGAGAAGAACGGCGTCACCATGACCGAGAACCAGCGGCGCACCAAGGAGCGCGAGTTCAACGAGCTGAACCGCGACTTCCAGAGGAAGCAGCGCGAATTCCGCGAGGACCTGAACCAGCGTCGCAACGAGGAGCTGGCCCAGGTCGTAGAGCAGGCGAACCGGGTCATCCGCCAGATCGCCGAGCAGGAAAAGTACGACATCATCTTCCAGGACGCCGTCTTCGCGAGCCCGCGCATCGACATCACCGACAGGGTGATCAAGGCCCTCGACGGGGGCAAGCCGCCCGCCGCGAAGTGAGTCGGCAGTAAATCCGGTGGCCGGGCCGCTGACCCTCGGCGAGATCGTGCAGCGGCTGGGCGGCCGGGTGGCCGGCAACGCCGACACCCTCGTGCATCAGGTCGCCTCGCTCGAGCGGGCCGATGCGCGGCACATCAGCTTCTTCACCGGCAGCCGCTACCGTTCGAAGCTCGCCGCGACGCGCGCCGGCGCCGTAGTGCTCGATGCGCAGGCGGAGAGCGAGACGACGTTGCCGCGCATCGTTGCGGAGAATCCGTACGCCTACTTCGCGCGCGTGTCGCAGCTCTTCAACGGGCTGGTGGAGCAGGAGCCGGGCATCCATCCTGCCGCGGTGATCGCAAAGTCGGCGAAGCTCGGCGCCCGTGTCTCGATCGGCCCCGGCTGCGTCGTGGGCGAAGGCGCGGTGATCGGCGACGACAGTACGCTCTATCCCCGGGTCGTGCTGTACCCGCGCTGCATCATCGGCGCGCGCGCCATCGTGCACGCCGGCGCGGTGATCGGCGCCGACGGCTTCGGCATCGCCGAGGACGAGGGGCGCTGGATCAAGATTCCGCAGATCGGCGGCGTGCGCATCGGCGACGATGTCGAGATCGGCGCCAACACCACCATCGACCGCGGCGCCATCGACGACACCGTCATCGAGGACGACGTGAAGCTCGACAACCAGATCCAGGTCGGGCACAACACGCGTATCGGCGCGCACACGGCAATCGCCGGCTGCGTCGGCATCGCCGGCAGCGCCGACATCGGCCGGCATTGCACCATCGGCGGCGCTGCCATGATCCTCGGCCACCTGCGCATCGTCGACCATGTCAATATCTCGGCCGGTACGCTGATCTCGCGCTCGATCCTGAAGCCCGGGACCTACACCGGTATCTATCCGTTCGACGAGCATTCCTCCTGGACCCGCGCCGCGGCAGACCTGCGCCGCAAAGGAAAGAAAAATGGCTGAAATGGACGTGAACGAGGTGCTCCGCCACCTGCCGCAGCGCTATCCGTTCATCATGGTCGACCGCGTCAAGGAGTGCGAGCCGGGCAAGCGCATCGTCGCCGTGAAGAACGTCTCGGCGAACGAGCCGTTCTTCCCCGGCCATTTCCCGCACCGGCCGATCATGCCGGGCGTGCTGATCCTCGAGGCAATGGCGCAGACCGCCGGCGTGCTGATCCATCGCACCAACAACACCATGCCCGACGAGCGCACCGTGTATTACTACGTCGGCATCGATCACGCGCGCTTCAAGAAGCCGGTGCTGCCCGGCGACCAGCTCGAGATCGAGGTGCATTTCGAGCGCCAGCTGCGCGCCATCGGCAAATTCAGCTGCTGGGCGCGGGTCGACAACCAGCTCGTGGCCGAGGCCACCATCCTCTGCGCCCAGCAGACCATCGAGCCGAAATGAGTCGGGAGGTGCACCCCACCGCGCAGGTCGCCCGCGGCGCCCAGCTCGCCGACGGCGTCACGGTCGGCGCCTTCAGCGTCATTGGACCGCAGGTGGAAGTGGGCGAGGGCACCTGGATCGGCGCCCATGTGGTGCTCGACGGGCGCATGCGCATTGGGCAGGCCAATAAGATCTTTCACTTCGCCTCGCTCGGCGCGCCGCCGCAGGACAAGAAATATAAGGGCGAAGACACCGCCGTAGAGATCGGCGACAACAACACCCTGCGCGAGTACGTCACGATCAATCGCGGCACGGCGCAGGACGTCGGCGTGACCCGCGTGGGCAACGACAACTGGGTCATGGCCTACGTGCACTTTGCGCACGACGTGCAGATCGGCAGCCACACGATCTTCGCCAACGCTTGCCAGCTGGCCGGCCATGTGACGGTCGGCGACTGGGCGATCTTCGGCGCCACCACGCTCGTGCACCAGTTCGTGCACATCGGCGCGCACGCCTTCACCGGCATGGGCACCTACCTGCCGCAGGACCTGCCGCCGTTCGTCACCGCCGCCGGCAACATGGCGAAGCCCTACGGCGTCAACAGCGAAGGCCTCAAGAGGCGCGGCTACAAGCCCGAGGACCTCGCGGCGCTCAAGCGCGCCTACCGCACGCTCTATCGCAGCGGGCTTGCGCTCGCCGAGGCGCGGCGGCAGCTCGAAGCGCAGGTCGCCGACTGCGCGCACGTGGGCG